>NZ_CP125643.1:300000-446819 GCF_030053155.1 Rhizobium sp. BT03 | reverse complement strand
GGCCCCTGCTGAATAACCCTGACGTTGCGCGACGGCCGCCACGCGTGACCGCAATAGAGACATTGCCTGGCTTCGCGCGACGCACCCCGATTGATCCGATCCAACCGAGAAAGCCGCCTTTGCGTAGTCGTTCAGCGATGCCTGCTCAAACTGACGCAACCAAGGGAATAATTCAAAAATGAGGGCCAACACCTCACCTTTTGAAACCAGGTCGCTATTGGGCGACGTCTCCATCCTCAGACGAACCGGCTTTCCGCCGGCGCTCCCCGATCCATGTTAAAGTAAAAGAAGAGCGCGACGGTCACCATCAGCGCCCCGAAGAGGCCGAAAATCCCCGAAGGTGGAATTGCGTCTCCGATCGTCCCGATGATGCCATACGCAAGAAGCCCTATCGAAACACAGATCGTGTGGATCTGGCTTCGCGCCCGCCCCAACATGTCAATTGAAACGGTCGATTGAACCCGTACATCGATCAGGATCCGCGTGACATTGTAGCAGAAGCCAAGCAACACCAGTTGAACGAGCCCGGACAAAAAGCTCTGGAAAACCGGAAAGCCCAACAGAACAATGCCAGCGAGCGCCGACTGGAAGAGGATGCTTTGTCGTCGCGAACGCGCCCTTCTGAGAAGAAGGGTTGAACAGCCCGCAATCGAACCGAGGGCCCAGCCTGCCTCGAGATAACCGAACTCTAGCGCCGACCCCTTGAGTTCGCGCGTGACATATACGGCGCCCAATACACTCACAAGCATGCCCATCGCATAGGTCAACGCATACATGACGGCGATGGTCTTCAGTGGGTGAACAACGAAGGTCGTCGGCAACAGATCCATCCGACGAATGCTCTTTGCCTGCAAATCCGATCGAGAACGAGAAGGCGGCTGCCGGCCGAGCAGTGCCAGCAGCCCCAACAGTGATAGGCAGAAAAAGGCGGAAGGCAGGATCGACGTCAGATTCATCCCGATGGCGGTTAAGCTGTACCCGGTGACGATAGCGGCGATGAGATTGCCCGCCTGCATCGCAATATAAGACGCCGAATTGAATGAAGTGAGGTTCTTAGGACGCACGATGTCTGGAATGATGGCCTGCAGCGCAGTCGAATAGGTTCTGTCGATGAACGCGAAGATGGTCCACGATAGGCAAAGAACACCAAGTGGGTCACCGAACGAGAGACCAATGCCCGTTGAAAATATGAGGATCAACCTTGATAAATCGCAAGCGACACAGACGAAGCGACGATCAAATCGATCAACTAGAACGCCGCCAACGTTGCTGGTGAGCAACTCGGCGGCACTGCCGAGCGCCAAAAGGATAGCTATAGCGCTCGCGCTCTTGCTGACATCTGTCGCAACCCATGCCGCCAGCACGAAGTAGACATTCCGGCCAGTGGCCGACGCCAGAACACAGAAGAGATAGATGCCGCGAGAGGCATAACACCCTATGCCGCTGCTTTTTGTTGCGCCCACTTCATCCACACTCCCTACTGGCAGGTTCATGGGGACATGCTATTCTTCTGAAGAGCTGGCGGCTTTCACGAATTTGATATTATCTCTAGTTCAGAACCAGGCTACTCCTTCCAGAGCGCCCGGTACTCGGCAGGGGAAAATCCCGTCTCTCGGCGAAATCTGGTCGAGAGGTGGCTCCCGCTGGAGTAGCCACAGGCGATGGCGATCTCGGTCACGCTGATCGCAGTCGTGCGGAGAAGGTCGGTCACGCGTTCAAGACGGCGTTGGTTATAGAAGCCATAGGGCGTCGAGCCTTGCGACTGCTTGAAAGCGCGGGAAAAATGCTCGTAGGTCAATCCCGCCTCTTCAGCCAGAGCGCGCACGCTTGGAGGTCGATCGATGTGAGCTTCAATCCGCCCTATCACGCGCTTGAGAACGGTAGGCGACAATCCTCCTCGAGACAATCTGCCAGATGTGCCGGAGCGGCGCTGCAGAAGTCCGAAGATGGCCGCGAGATGCCCTTCCACGATCACACTCCCCATGGAATCGTCGTGTGAAAGTTCTCCGGCAATCTGCCGCGCCAAGCATTGGATCGGCAGATCTCTAAATCCAAGCTCCGGACGCAAGGTGCCGACGCGCGGCAGCTTAGTCGTGAGGTTTGAAAAAAAATCCTGCGTCACGGTTATCATAAGATAACAACCCTCAGCATCCCCTTCATCCCAACCGCTCCAATGGCAACCGGGCGGAATGTAAACAAGCGAGCCGTCTGGACGCGGACTGAACTCGACTTTTCGTCCGTCCAGAAAGTTTTCCCCGGATGCCGCCGTACCCCTTATGTTGAGGAAGATCAGGTGGTCATCCGCGACAACGTCGATAACCTGTCGCCCGAGACTGCGCCGGCGAACGACATCAGCGCGGGCATGGCTCCAAAGGCCTTGCTGGTGAAGGATGATCTCCCCTTGTGACTTCTTCATCCTCTCGGGGTGAATTGATGGAATGATCCCCACTCGAAAGCTGCTCCCCTGAAAAACCGGTGTGGTAGCGACCCTACCTCACCCCAAGTTGTCAACAAGCCAGGCTTTAACCTCAGGTCGAATTTCATGTCAATTTCATGAAAACCAATCAAAATCGTGGATGCGAAAACATGACGTTCGCGATCATCTTCTGCCGACATCATCGCTGACGGCACAATCTTTTCGGGATGCGCGATTTCCCTCCTGAATCCCAAAAACGCGATGGTGCGAGAGAAAGGCAGGCTTTCGCATGCGTGAATTTGCCGACTTCATTGAGGAGTGCGACCGTGCCCCTCGCCTTAACGAGCTTTCTGAGTTTTTTTCGACCACCGCATCCGGTGAGGCCGGAATGCCTATCCGTCCGCCCGAGCTCGATCGCCGCTTGTTCCCAGTGGACATGACGTTCAGGCGCTTTTCAGCCCTTCATCCGCTGCGCCGAGGTCCATTCGATAAGCACTACTTGAGCAGCATACCCTACCGCCTCGAAGAGGAGTGCCGCATAGGCGGCGCGATCCTCAAATACGCGCGGGCCAGAAAGGGTCAACTGCAACTCTACACGCTAGGTACAGCCGAGGGGACGATGGCTCGTGTGATCGGCGAACTTGGCAAGGGCAGGATAGAAACGCTGTCATGCAGTCCCAACGTCGAAAACCTTAGAAGCTTCTATGCCTATGGCGTTCCTCCTCATGCCATGTTTTTTCACGGACCATTTCATCATTTGACATCGCAAAGGGTCCAAGAAGACGTGAAGCTCCGAAAGTTTGGCAGCGGTTTCGATATCATCCTCGAGGACACGACTTTCCAGATGTATTCGCCAAATCGCTTCGATCAGATCCGTTTCGTCTCGCAGCATCTCAAGACCAACGGGCTCTTCATGTTCGTCGAGAAGTTCAGGCATGAAGACGACGAGGAATATCGGCGGCGGGAACGCCAGAAGGACCATAGCTTCAAAGCTCGCTTCTTCAGCGCGTCAGATATTCGCGCGAAGGAAGAGACGGTGCTGACGCGAATGGATCGAAACGAAGTCACCCTTTCGGAGATGAGCGAAACACTACGCCGGTTCTTTGGACACTCATTCGTCACCTGGAACAGCGGCAATTTCTACACGCTTGTCTCCAGCAACAGTCAGCAGAATCTCGACCTATTCCTATCGAAGCTGTCCCCACCCGCGATTCCGGCAGAATATGTCTATGCGGACCTTCCCTACCGCCTTTATCCGGAATCCGAGGCAAGGCGGCTATCGGGGCGATCCTGGACCCTTTAGCGATTCCTCATCTTCACCGTCGCGTGAGCGCAACTGCGTCACGTCTTCACGAACAGGCAGGAACAGCATGAAGAAATCGATTGGCGAAGTCCGTCACTTCGTTGAGCTGAGCCCGCCGTGCAACGCGCATCTGGTCCTGCCACGGGCGCCATCATTCGCGGGTGAGGAAGATGTTCCAAAGTGCGTGCACGTCGCCGAAGCGTGTGTCGCAATCTCGCGCACGCAGCACGTTGCCGACAAGATCTGCACGCAAATCGAGGACTTCTACCAATCCCTCGTCTCCGTGGGACCTGACAGACTTCTAGCTTTCGAAGGTGGAGGCGCGATCATAAGGCCGACCAGTGAAAGCCTGTTCTTCACGGTTTCAGCGCGAGACCTCGTCACTTTCTGTGGCATCCGCGCGCTGCTGGAAGCAGGCTTGTTTCTGGCCACGTCCGTGTCCGAGGGGGCTATAGAGTGGCTTCACGCAGACAGCACGCGATCTGGTGAAACCTGCAATCGCCTCTACAACGACCGTTGCGGAACGGATGCATAATTTCGTCCGCTTCGCCACCCAAAGAAAGATCGATCTTCGGACAATCGGGTGATGGTGCTTTTTCAATCAACCATACATTTGTCCGCTTTCTTTTTCCCGACCCTCAGAGGTTGATGCCGCGACTGCGGTTGGCGGTCTGTTGGCGCCGCTCCACTATGATCTGCTCGCTGCTCTGCAGGCGGACAGTCTGCTGCAGGACCTTCAGCCGCTCCTGCATCGCCGCGAAAGCTCCGCGCTGCGCCGGTGGCACTACGTTGGCGATATCCTTATCGCCTCGGACGAGGGCATTGCGACCAAAGCGCTCGTCGAGCGCTCGGCTGACAGCGGCAAACTCCCGGCCAATGCCCGGATCGAGGGAAGCGGCGGAAACATTCAGCTTCCTGCTGTCCTTGCTCACCTCGACCGTCAGGTGCGCCAACGCCTCTTCCGCAGCTTTCGAAAGAGCTGGAATGGCAACCGCCATGCGCCGCCGTTCGTCCGTGATAGCCTGGCGTTCTGAGTTGAGCGCATTGGCGTAGGCCGCACCGAGCGCGCGCAGACGCGCTGCAGCTTCCGGCACGGTCCGCGTCGCCTCTTTCCGCTCTCGGCCGGAGGCCAGCATCCGGTCCATCAGGCGATCCGAACCACGCAAGGCGCCATAGGCGGCAGGATTGTTGGTCACCGCGGCTCCAATGCGCTCGGCGGCAAAACCTTTCTGGAGAAGTTCCTCGATCTTGCCGACGACTTCAGCCGGATCGCGCCAGATTGTCGTTGCCGCGTTCGCCAGTGCCGCACGCTGCTGACGGTAGAGAGGCGAAGCAAGAGCCCGAGATCGCGCCTCGTCGTCAACGGGGACCTTGAACTCGGTGACGGCGGCGAGCATCGGGGGAATGGGAACGTTCTCCTTCCCCACCCCCTTCTCCGTCCCTGTCCTCAGATCGACACTGGCGCCGGCAACGATCTTTGAGCGATCCCGACGTTCGGCGAGGTGCTGCTCTTCCGCAAAGCGTCGCACGGCTTCGAACAAGCGGGTCAGCTTTCCGCGCCGTTCATCCGTGAGGTCCTCCGGCATGCGCTCGACAATGTTGCGTTCAGCGATCGCATCCGCCTTCGCGCTAAATGCGCTCCAGCCAAAGCGGGCCGTCAAAGCTTCGCTCACCGCCTTGATCTCCTGCACCACCGATCGATCCTTGGCGGTAAGCGCAAAGGCCGTCTTGTAGGCATCGTCCCCGCCCTGGCGGCGCACCGCCTCGATTTCCATAAGACGTGCCATGGCGCGTTCGGAGAGCGCCGGGATCGACAATGACATATGCGCGCGGCGCGTCTGCTCGCGCAGTTCGAACCGTTCGGCGTTCCTGCGGAACTCGGTTGCATGGGCACGGGCTATCGGAAGCAGTTCCTTCACGCCCGCAACAGCGACATTGCGCTCTTCACGCGCCGCGCGTCCGTCGACGATCAGCTCGGAACCACGCATCCGGCCAAGCCGACCAGGGGCTACGGCAAGGTCGTCGGCGAGCCTGCGGGGTGCGACCCCGATATCCGACGCCAGTGCATTCAGGGAGACGAGCGCTGCATCCGGATCCCGGTAGATCTTCTGCAGCAGCGGCCGCAGGATCACCTCCCGCTCCGTCCAGGCCGGCGACGCAAGCTGCGCCAACCGCGCATCCTCCTCGACGCTGCTGACAAAGGACGTGGCCGGCGGGATCAGATAGCGTGTTTCAGCAGCACTTGCGCCCGAGACGGAGTGGGATGCAGTTCGCGCGTCACTGGACGTCGCTTCGACCATCGTCTGGCTCCGCTCTTCATTGTAGGCGACCCGCCGTTCCCGCTCGATGGCAAAGCCGAGCGCCACGCTTGCCCTCTCCCAGAGCTTCGCCACCTGCTCCCTCTTCTCGGCAATCCACGCCCAGCGCCGGGTAAGGCTTTCCTCCATCTCGGCGGCGGCAAGCGAGAGATGATCGAGCCCGCGGCGCCGGGCGAAGTCGTTAGCGTGTGCGCGGTAACTGGCCTCGCTCTCAAAATCGAGCGTCGTCGTCTTGGCACCGGAGCGCGACAAGCGTTCGACGAGCGGATTGAAGAGTTCCGACCGATGACTTTCCCGCTCGATGCGCTCCTGTCGTGCGCTAGCGGTCTCGACCTGACTGGCTGTCCAGACGTTGCGATCGACCTCCCTCTCCTCGTAATGCTTGTGACCTGTCTTCTCGTCGACAACGGTAATCTGGACCTTGACCCGCTCGACACCATCCTTTCTGAGCATCACGGTGTCGCCTTCCTGGATGCCGGCCTCCTCGAGTGCCTTCGGCAGGCTCACGCCCCAAAGCCGATGGACGGTTCCGCCGTCGGCCCTGACGTCGGCATAAGGGCTGTCGTCGGCATCCTCGTCATCAGGCCGGAATTTGGCTTCGCCGGTTTCGACAAGCTCGCCGGTGACACCCGCGGCATGATCGACACGCGGCTTGCGTCCCCATTCAGGTTTTGCCGCAAAATCTTCTTTGGCCGCATAAAGATCGACGCGGTCGCGATGCCTCGTCATCGACACATAGGTCAGATGCTGGTCCATCATCCCGGTTGCCAGCACGAAGGTGCGATCGACGGTAGCACCCTGCGATTTGTGGATCGTTGCGGCATAGCCGTGATCGACATGGCGATAGCTGTCCTCGCTGAAGACGAGCTTGCGGCCGTTGTCGAGCAGAATCGAAAGCAGCGGATCTCCACGCTTGTCGCCGGTGGAAACGACGGTGCCGAGCATGCCGTTCTTCACATACTGTGGCCCGGAGTGCTTGGCGCGCGGCTCAAGGAAGCGGGCGTTCTCCAGGAAGATGATCCGATCGCCGGCGGCAAATTCCCGTGCGCCCCGCTCACTCCGGAAGCTTCGGCTTTCGCCAAGCGCTCCCTCCTGCGTCATCACCGATCGCAGCGCCTCGTTCAACTTGCGAACATCGTCGTTGGTGTGGGCGAGCACCAGCAGTTCATCACCGCGAAGGCGGCCATCCCCGCCCTCAGACGTTGATCGCTCTATTGCCTCTCTGCGCGCAGCAGCCCAGTCGGAGACGATGCGATCGATCGTTTCCTCGCGTGACCCTGCCTCGACCAGATGGCCATGCCGGGCATAGGCGTCGAGGCCCTTCTCGACCTCGCCGCGGGCAAACAGCCGCGAGGCATTACGTGCCCAGGCCTCACGCTGGCGGCGCACGCCGGCAAGCTCGGCAAAGCCGATGCGTTCGGTAATTGCCCGGAAGGCAGCACCGGCCTGGATCGGCTGCAGCTGCATCGCATCGCCGACCAGCACGACCTTTACCTCAGCCTCCTCGGCAATCTTCAGCACGCGGGCCATCTGCTGCGAGGCCACCATGCCGGCCTCGTCGATCACCAGCACATCACCGCGATGGAGCGTATCGCGGCCATTGGCCCAGGCCAGTTCCCAGGAGGCAAGTGTCCGCGACTTGATGCCGGAACTGTGTTGCAGCCCTTCTGCGGCCTTGCCGGCAAGGGCTGCACCGATCACCCTGTGTCCCTCGCCCTCCCAGGCAAGACGTGCGGCAGCAAGCAGCGTCGATTTGCCGGCGCCGGCAAGGCCTACAATAGCGGCAATGTCACCGTCACCGGTGACATGACGGACAGCATCGACCTGCTCTGCATCGAGCCGGAACGGAGTTTTGGGATCGCCGCTCTCGATGCTCTCCACGCGTTCGATCGCCACCGTCACAATCCGCTCGGAAACACCGAAGCCGCGGCGCTCCGACAAAACCCGCGCCGACTGCGCCATGTCGTATTCGATGCGCAGCATCTCCCGCGTCGTAAACATCGCGGGCTCCGACACCTTTCCTGTCTCTGCCTCGATCTCCTGCGGCTTCAGTATGACCAGCTGGTCCGACGCCATCAGCCTGGCGCGGATGTTGGCAAAATCGGTGGGATCGTCGACATAACGATGCAGCGCCCTGGCGATGTCGCGCTCGTCGAAGGTAGAGCGTTCATTGCCGAGCTGCTTCAGCAAAAGCTCCGGCTCTGCCAGCAGCCGATCGGCCATCTCCTGGCGGCGGGCGAGATCGGCCGGCGCGAAGTGGAGCTCCCTGCCCTTCCTCGCCAGCGCCGCCTTCTCCGGCCCGAGATGTTTTTGCGCGATGCCGTCGAGGCCCTGTTCGGCATAGGAGCGGCCATCGAGGCGGATGTCATGGTCGGCAAGGGCCAGGTGCCGGTTGGCCGTTTCCGCCCAGGCGATCTTCCAGGCGTTCAATGTTTCTTTATCGCCGGCCCAGACTTTGTAGACGATCTTGCCGTTCGGGCGGTCCGGCGTGACGACACGCAGCGGCTTGCCACCCTCACCAAGCACTGGAACCTTCTTTGCCCCGAACCCCTCCTCCGTCAGCGGCCGGAGCGTCGTCATCAGGTGGATGTGCGGGTTGCCGTCCTTGTCGTGATAGACCCAGTCGGCGATCATTCCTTTCGAGGTGAGATTGTCGCGGACGAAATCGCGCACCAGCGTGATATTCTCGGCCCGCGTCAGCTCCTCCGGCAGCGCGATGATCAGTTCGCGGGCGAGCTGCGCATCTGCCCGCGTCTCGAAGGCGTCAACGGCATTCCAAAACACTTCGCTGGCCTTGCTGACGGACTGACCTGATATCGCCGACCGCAGCCAATCCGGGATCTCATCCGGCAGCGCCAGTTCCTCATACATCAGTTCGCCCGCCCCACCGCGATAGCTGAACGACGTTCCCGCCTGCTCGTCCATCATCCGGGCGCGGTGGCGATAGGCGGCAGCCGAGACGATGCTGCGTCCCGATCCCCTGCTGATCACCTGCGCTCTGACGAACATGATCGCCACTGGCGTCTCCAGACTGGCCCAAGCACGTCGCGACAGCGACGTATATTGCGCCCTCAAACAGATCGGACCGAAGGGCCGATGCCGCTTTTCCGGTTGCACGGTAGCGCATTTTACTGTTTTATTCTAGTTAGTATAATCGCACCTTCGACATCAAAGCAGAAAAGGAACCAGGAATGGCGACAAAATCATCGATTTCCGATCTCGACGCCCAGATCGAAAAGCTGCGCGAACGCAAACGATTGTTGATAGTTAAATCGGCCGAGCGGTTTGCCCGCGCCGCGACCAGAACCGGGCTGGCGGAGATGGAGATCGCCGACGAGGAGGTCGATCGGATCATCGAGGAAATCGCCGCGCGATTTCGGAAGGGGGAAAGGAAAGGCGCCGCTGGCCCCACTCCTCAAACGCGTCGACCAGCAGATAGCGGCGCTGGAGCGCAGGGGCAGGTTCCAAATGACGGCTGACCGCAAGCGCGACACGCGCGAAAAGATCCTGCTCGGCGGGATCGTCGTCAAAGCCGGGCTATCGAAGGCGGATCGGGCGTTCCTGCTCGGCGGCCTCATAGAAATGGCAAGGCTCGTCCCAGGCTCCATCGAGCATCGGCGGCTGCGCGATATCGGCGAAGAGGCTTTCAAGGTCTCCTCTCTGAGGAACGGTTCATCGCATCTCGAGGAGAAAGTAAGATGGGCCTAAGAGGGAAACCGCATCCGAGCCTGTTACTCGTTTTGGTACCGATCGCCGTCACCACGATCACAATCTACATTGTTGGCTGGCGATGGCCGGGACTCGCCGCCGGCATGTCCGGGAAGATAGAACACTGGTTCCTGCGCGCAGCACCTGTGCCGCCTCTACTGTTCGGACCTCTTGCCGGACTTCTGACAGTTTGGGCCTTGCCGCTGCATCGGCGAAGGCCGGTCGCCATGGCAAGCCTTTTGTATTTTCTCGGTGTTGCCGCGTTCTATGCGCTGCGCGAATTCGGCCGGCTTGCACCTGCTGTGCAGGCCGAAGTGATCACATGGGATCGAGCGCTGTCCTATCTTGATATGGTCGCAGTCATCGCCGCCGTCGCCGGCTTCATGGCAGTGGCGATGTCGGCCCGCATCTCCGTCGTCGTCCCAGATGAAATAAAACGTGCCCGGCGTGGAATATTTGGAGATGCCGATTGGCTGCCCATGAGGGCAGCAGGAAAACTGTTTCCGCCGGAAGGGGAAATCGTCGTCGGTGAGCGCTATCGGGTCGACAAGGAAATCGTCCATGCGCTTCCCTTCGATGCAAACGATCGTAGCACCTGGGGACAGGGCGGGAAGGCGCCATTGCTCACCTACAGACAGGACTTCGATTCCACCCATATGCTGTTTTTCGCGGGATCGGGCGGATACAAGACCACCAGCAACGTCGTCCCGACGGCGCTGCGCTATAGCGGGCCGTTGATCTGCCTCGATCCCTCCACCGAGGTCGCACCAATGGTGGCCGAACACCGAGCCCGCGCCCTCAAGCGCGAGGTCATGGTGCTCGATCCGACGAACCCGATCATGGGCTTCAACGTGCTCGACGGGATCGAAGCATCCAAGCAAAAGGAAGAGGACATCGTCGGCATTGCCCATATGCTGCTGTCGGAAAGCCTTCGCTTCGAAAGCTCGACGGGATCCTACTTCCAGAACCAGGCGCACAACCTCCTGACCGGTCTGCTCGCCCATGTGATGCTCTCGCCCGAATATGAGGGCCGGCGAAGCTTGCGCAGTCTCCGCCAGATCGTTTCGGAACCGGAGCCCTCGGTGCTCGCTATGCTGCGCGACATTCAGGAGCATTCCGCTTCGGCCTTCATCCGCGAAACGCTCGGCGTCTTCACCAACATGACGGAGCAGACGTTTTCGGGCGTCTATTCCACAGCATCGAAGGATACCCAGTGGCTGTCGCTCGACAGCTATGCCGCGCTCGTCTGCGGCAATGCCTTCAAATCGAGTGATATCGTTTCGGGCAAGAAGGACGTCTTCCTCAACATCCCCGCATCGATCCTGCGCTCCTATCCGGGCATCGCTCGTGTGATCATCGGCTCGCTCATCAACGCCATGGTGCAGGCCGACGGCGCCTTCCAGCGCCGGGCGCTGTTCATGCTCGATGAGGTCGATCTGCTCGGCTACATGAGGGTGCTCGAGGAGGCGCGCGACCGCGGCCGCAAGTACGGCATCTCGATGATGTTGATGTACCAGTCGGTCGGGCAGTTGGAGCGGCATTTCGGGAAGGATGGCGCGACGTCATGGATCGATGGCTGCGCTTTCGCCTCCTACGCAGCGATCAAGGCGCTCGACACGGCGCGCAACGTCTCTGCGCAATGTGGCGAGATGACGGTGGAGGTGAAGGGCAGTTCCCGCAACATCGGCTGGGACACGAAGAACAATGCATCCAGGAGATCCGAGAACGTCACCTTCCAGCGCCGGCCGCTGATCATGCCGCACGAGATCACCCAGTCGATGAGGAAGGACGAGCAGATCATCATCGTCCAGGGGCATAGTCCGATCCGCTGCGGTCGGGCGATCTACTTCCGGCGAAAGGAGATGGATCAGGCAGCTAAGGTCAATCGTTTCGTCAAACCCGTGCTATGATCGTGGTTTTATGAGCGGCCCACCTCGTCCTCGCCGGCATAGGCGTCGACGGCGTTTTCGAGTTCGGCAAAAAGCTCGTCGGGCATCGTTTCGATAGTGCCGACGGTGCGTCGGTCTGCCTGCCTGATCAGTTGCTGATAATCTTCGATATTGAGGAGAACCAGCCGGGGTTTGTTCCGCTGGGTGATCGTCACCGGATGACGCAGCGCCTCGGCGATGATGTCGCCGGATTTACGTGAGAGGTCGCTGGTTGAATACGTCCCGCTTGGCTTCGGCATATGGGCTTCCTTGTTGCTATCGCTGGGATTTACAGCATTTACAACATTACTGCGATTGTTGTGAAACTTCGCAGCCGTCCTTCCTCGGCTCACTTGAGGGCCATCGGCAACTGAGAGGCAACCTCGTCTGTCGCCTCTCAGTATGTGAGATGGTGCTGCTACCACCATGACCAAACGGCGCGCCCCGCATAGACCGGGATGCGAGTTGCCAACGTGATATCCTTGATGATCGGCGCCAGCGAGCCGAGTTCGTCCGCAATCAGCGCAACGAGCTCAGGATAGTTGATATCGACGCCAGTGTCGTCGGCAGCCCAAGCGCTCATCCAATCGCCGCCGTTGACGCGGAATTCATGCGTGTCGTAATCAATTTCGAGTTCGTCCAGCAGATTGATAGTGAAGCGCCCGAAAATCTCGATCTCGCCCTCCAGCTGATATTCGGCGAATTCATCCTCCCCGATGAGAACACTTCGTTCCAATTCCATGATGACGCGGATCCGATCGATTGCCGCGTCGAGCCCCTCAACCAGGCGATGGTGAAGCTCTCGTGAAAAATCGCTGTCGCAGCCGAAGCGGTTTGCCAGGACGACGAGCCGGAAGCCGGCAAGCTTGGTGTAGAGCATGAGGTTCTGATCGGTTGTCATAATGTGATCTCCTTCATCTTGATGACGGAGACCGGCCACTCTGTTGCAAAGAGGGGTCAAGGACCGCGGAACGCGGCTCGCAAGCGGGGGAACCGATTTTTCCAGAGCGCAGTGAAACGCAGCAGCGGAAAAATTGGGAGGCGCGCCGTCCTTGACGCCGGATTTGCTGGAGTAAAATTGGACGTCAGAGAGAGAAGAGACCCGCGGACCCGAAGGGTACGCGACCGTTTCCGGCGTGAGCCGGCAGCAGGTGTCGAGGATAGAACCCCGCCCTGCGGCTGGGCAATTCGCTCACGTCATTCCGCGAGAGGGGGCGTGACCGGAGGCGCAGACGGTGTTCGGGCTCCGTGAGCGGAGCGAATAGCACCCGGCCGGCGATTGGCCGGCTCGCCCAAATCCATGATCTTCGGCTTCGACGATCATCACAAAAATGAATCGGTGTGGGCCGATCGATTCATAAGTGTCGTTAGACGCAAAAGCTGGAAGAGGCGACTCTCCGTCATGCTCACTCAACCCTATCAGCTCTACATCGAACGCACGGACGCGACGAAAAACATGGCGCGCTTCTACGCGCTCGCAATCGAACCGACGTTGTTCGGCACACCTTGCCTGACGCGGCGATGGGGACGCATCGGAACGATCGGACAAGCCATGGTGCATCACTTCGACAGAGAGGAGGATGCAGTCCGTATGTTCCTCGAACTTCTCCGATCAAAACGGGCGCGCGGCTATAGGCCGAACACAAATGCCGGACGGGAACCCATGGTCCGGGCTGTCCGCGGAAGTCTTCCTGGTCCTTGCCGGTAATTATCGGCGTGAAGCGCAGCTTCGGGTCGACGCGCCGGTCGATCCGGCGCGCCGGCCCAGGCGAGGAGGCAAACGCCGCCCTCAGAAGGGTGGCGCGGCGTCGATGGCGCCCTCCTGCTCGGCGATCGCTACCCTCAGTTCGGCCCGAGCGATCTCCAGCTCCGCTTCGATCTGGCGGCGCTCAGCCGGATCGGCGTTCCTGAGCTCGGCCCGCAGTTCCTCAACCTGAATTTCGAGTGGAATCGTCATCGTCGTCATCTCCTGAAATGTGAAAGATGACGCCCGGGGTCGTGAGGATCGGGCCGGGTCAAGGATCGCGTCAGCGACCGGCGGAGCCGGCGAGCGGAGGAACCGATTTTCTGACGGTGCCCTTCAGGGCGTCGGCTGAAAATTGGAGGGGCCGCGAAGTCCTTGAGGCGGCACGAGCCTCACGGCAGACTTCAAGTATCTGAGCAGCCAGTGTCCTTGGTCTCGTGTGGCACGACAGGAGGATTGAAAGCGGGCTCGATGCCCGCTTTCAATCCCGCTGTTGCGCGCAAAACCTGAGATACGGCGAAGCCGGCCCCGATTGCTCGGGGCCGCTCGCTTTGTTCTTCAGTTCGGGCTGTTCCAGAGGATCACCTTCTTGCTCGGATCGCCGCCGGGTGCCGGTGCGAGATTGCCGAAGATCACACCGATCTCGGGGGCCTCAAGCTTCACTGAGAGGTATTCCTCGCCGGTCTGCCGCGCGATGCGGTTCCAGGCGGCGCCGATCTCGAAGCCCGTCTTGCGGTGGATGACGCGGTAGTCGGGCGCTTCTTCGCTTGCCTTGCTGGCATTTGGGACGATGGCGATCGGGGCGTTGACCCGGATCGTGGCGAAGACGCCTTCGAGGATGCCGTCGGTCTTCTGCGTGAGCGTTGCGATCGTGGTGGCCATGGTTGTTGTCTCCTTCGGTTGCTCAGGACCATTCCCGATGGCGCACGAAGAGACGGCCGACCTGCTGCGGTCAGCTCGCCTGAAAATTTTGCAAAATTCTATTTTCCACCAGGATAAACGAACCGAAATCGAATTTTGCAAAAATTTCGGGCGAGTCTTACCCCTTCAGGGGTTGGCCGCCAAAGCAGGCGGTCGTCTATACGAGCGATATAAAACAGGAATGGTTCGGGGCAATCGAAGGAGACAACAACCATGGCCCCCCGGTCCAAGCACTGGGGGATATTGGCCGCACACTCCACGGACGCTTCGCCCGCATGTCGATCAACATAATACCCTCGCCCGCTCCCGGCTGCGGCAGGCTGTGAGCACCTCGATAACATTTCTGCTGATCGGCGAGGTCGCCGCGGCACCGCATTGCCGTTGGCAGACCGTGCTCCAATCCCGGGTGAAGCTGTTCACGCGGGCGTCGAATGAGTGATCTTCCCCAAACGTGCCCGCTCCCAAGCACCTGAGCCGCCGATGGGTCGCCAGGTACATCGCCATTGGCAAACACGCAACCGGAACGATCTGAGCCGGCTTCATCCGCGGAGCCAAGCTCGGTGAGATCACAAGGCAACAGGATCGGAGCAAGTCACAAACGGAATGCCATAAAGCGCGACATTTTGATCGTCCGAAACCAAATACGCTCCCTCCGCCCCGGCTTGCGCCATGAGCAGATGATCGAAAGGATCGCGGTGATGAAGTGGAAGAGCAGCGAGAGCGATAAGATGCGCGTCCGAGATATCCAGCCGGTCGAAACCTTGATCCGGCAAAATCGCAACAATCTCTTCGATATCGGCATCAAGTTTGCCGATGCGCAGCTTCACAGTGATTTCCCAAAGGGAGACAGCACTGACGAGGACATCATTCTCGGGATCGCCGATAAGGCGACGCGCATAGTTCCCTAGCTTCTCGTCGTCGTTCAGCCACCACAGCAAGGCATGTGTATCGAGCAGCAGCCTCACGTCCCGTCTTCCATGGACTTCAGAACATCCGCCGGCAGACCATCGAAGTCATCGGCAACTTTGATCTTTCCGCGCAGCGCGCCTGGTTTCCGCATGACGACGCCGGCTGACGGCGGGCCGATTTCGGCGACAACCTTGTGATGGGACGTCAGGACGAACCGCTGGCCGTCTTCGACCTGCTTGAGGAAAGACGTCAGGTTGCCGCGAAATTCCCGCACGCCGACACGGCGGGGAGATGGTATCTGCTGCCGAGATTGGGTCATGGCGAAGCTCCGTTTCAACGGCAAATGTGTACACAATTTTTACGAAATGCAAGCATCTCCTTCAGCCGTATGGACAGATGGCGCTTACGCGCCATCTCCCGCCGCTTGCCAAACGGAGATGCCAAGTCGGCGGGCCTTGTCGGCCAGATTGCCGGTAATGCCGGAGCCGGGGAAGATGACGACGCCAGCCGCATGACCGAGAGCATGTCGTCATTGCGGCGGGAAGCCAGGGGAAGAAACCTGAGCGACCCGCTGAAGGCCCGCCCGCCGCATGGTAAGGGTCGCCTCTCGGCAGGCCCGCGGGCGGGCGCCTACCCGTGCGGCGACCGGCAGAGACCGGCCATCCTGTAGGCCCTCACGCCCTCACCTTCCCCGTCCGGCTCGATCATGCGGGCAGAAAGGCCAGAGCGTTTTCCAGAACGAGCTGCGCCCTGAGATTAGCAATGAGCCGTTCCGGGCTGAGCCGGCGCAGATCCTCGTTGAAGTCGCCGAGCTCCGGGGCAAGCACTAGCGGCAGGATCCCCAGCGCCTGGGCGCGGCAGCTCAATCCCTCGATACGTGCCGGCCGGCCGCATCGACGTCAGCTGCGATGTAGAGACGCCGGCAGCCATCGGGCAGTCGGAAGGCGGCAAGGTGATTGGCGGTTCAGCGCCGGCCGGCTCGAAGGGCTGGGTAGCCCGCGATTAGAACTCACTTTATGCTGGCGCAGCCTCTACATTTTGACGGGCTGATGTCTAATCAACGCACCGTTGACTTCTAATTATCATGATCGTTAATTTTAATTTTTGGAGGCTGGAATGCACGTATCTTCTTTCCTGCCTATGGCGTTGAAATCGGCCCCAGCGGCCGTAACATTTACATACTAACTAATTTGCGCTAGTAAAGTCCGCGAAGCTCATGCTACGCCTTCCTTTTACGGCTCGATCAGCCTTCGGTCAGGCAAGGGAGGAACGACGTGCGACAGTTTTTGATCGGCAACCAGGCGTTCGACGACAGTTCTCCAGAGTTTCTGCCGCAGCTCGAACGCGCTTACGAACAGAAGCTCAGGCCATCTTGCCCGTGTCGGCAACCGCCGGTGCCGATGTACATTGCCCGGATGGATGGCCAATTCCTGATCAAACGCATGCCGCTCTCAGGCCGGCAGCATGATCCCGGCTGCTCGTCTTACGACCCGCCGTATGAGCTATCCGGCCTCGGGCCGTTGATCGGCAACGCCATCCAAATCGACGCGGCGACCGGTGCGGCAACGCTGAAACTCGATTTTTCGCTGTCGAAACGAGGGGGCCGATCGACGTCGACATCGCCTTCGGAGCCGTCGGAGACTGTGCGAAGCGAGCCCAAGAAGCTCTCGCTCAGCGCGATGCTCCATTATCTCTGGGACATGGGGGAGCTGACGGAATGGACCTCGCTATGGGCCGGGAAACGCGGCTGGGGGCGCGTGCGCAGCAGTCTGGTGAACGCGGCAAAGCAGATGATCGTCCGCGGCGGCCCTCTCAGCGATATCTTGTTTGTCCCGGAAGTGTTTCATCAGGACGACAAAGAGGGGATTTCAGCGCGGCGTGCGGCTATGTTGGCCGGCGCCCAGTTAACCGGTCCCGGTCCGCGGAAACTGATGATGACCGTCGGAGAGGTAAAGGAATTTTCCTCAGCGCGCGATGGCCAGAAGATGCTGGTGCGCCACCTGCCTTTCCCCTTCATGCTCGATGAGGGTGCGTGGAAACGGTTGAATGCCCGATATGAAACCGAACTGGAACTGTGGCGATCCAACGAGGGGTTTCATCTCATCGTCATCGCCACGTTCGGCATTTCGGGAGCGGGGATAGCTTCGGTCGAGGAAGTGGCGCTGATGGTGGTCAACGAGAACTGGATCCCGTTCGAAACCATCCATGAACAGCGTCTCCTGGAGCGGCTCTCAAGCCTGAAGCGAAGAAGCGTGAAAGGACTCCGGTTCGATCTTTCGCGCGACCAGCGGATTGCCTCCGTGACCTTACCGGAGGCAAAGCCAGCGCCGATCGCCATGTTCATCGTTCCGACGAAGGCCGACGAAGACTATGACGTTGCACTGAATGAGATGATCGCCGCGAGAGCCGAGATGACGCCGTGGATCTGGCGTGTGGCCGACGGCGAAATGCCGCGGCTGCCATGATCCACACCAGCCTCCTTGGTCAGCGACGTAGGCGCCCTAAAAGGAAGCCATCGCCCGGGCGATTTCGACTGCGTGAAGCTATATTCCGGTCAAATCGGCCCAGAGAACTCTCTGCCATTTCTGCATAGCTGCACTGCACAAAAAAATGTTTTACCAAGCGGTCAAAATATGAGCATATTGCCTCCAGTTGATGCAGTCGATGGTTTTCCTCCCAGTGCCATCGTATCAGCTGTTCCCCTCTGGAGGTTATTGACCTTCACACCTTAAAGGGCCCTGGTTTTCCAGCGGCCCTATTTTTCTGCATAGTTGGTGAGACGGCCCCCTTTGCATTGCACGATCACATCGGAAGCGGAGCGCTTGCCGTTGGCGGTAACCGCTTCAAGTTGGCGGGTCGAGCTCGTTCGCCGCGCGCTCCTATGGCACCCGGAAATCGGAGATGGAAAGCGGAAGATATTTCAGTTATTGCAGTTATGAGCGACTTGCCCTATATACATGGTCAGAGGTGTTCGCCATGACCAGCCATGTTCTTCAATTTACCAAATTGTCGGATCGCGACCGCAAGGCCGTCGCGCCTATGCCAAATCTGGCGGAGGGCGACCAACTGGAACTACGGATTCGCCGTGAAAGTGGACAACTTCAAACCCTTTCTCTTCCAGCCTCGGCTCTCGCGCCTGTCGAGGCACTCCTCGATCATCTGTTGCGCGGCGAACGTGTTGCCCTGCTCACGGAAGATCAGGAATTGAGCCCGGCCGACGCCTCCACCATCCTCGGCATCTCACGTCCTCTCGTGGTGCTGCGCATGGATCGCGGCGATCTGCCCTTCCGCTATGTCGGCAAGCACCGCCGAGCCAAGTTGAAGGATGTTCTCTCGCTCAAGGCCAAGCTCGATGCTCGCCAGAAAAGCCTCGACGCGCTGGCCGAGGACACAGAGGATCTGATCGTCAATCATGGCCTCTAAGCCGCCTGTCGCGGTCTATGATGCCTGCGTCCTCTACCCTTTCCATTTGCGTAATGTCTTGGTCCAGTGTGCTTTCGACGGTCTCGTCGACGCACGCTGGACCGACGACATCCACGCCGAGTGGATTCGCAATCTGGCCATCGGCTCACCCGAGATACCCTTCCCCCGTCTGGAAGCGACCCGTGATCGGATCAAAAAAGTCTTGCCCGATGCCGATGTCGGCAACCACCGAATTCTCATCCCCGACCTCTCGCTACCGGATCCGGATGATCGTCATGTTTTAGCTGCAGCCATCGCCGGAAAGGCTTCTGTGATTGTCACGTGGAATCTCAAGGATTTCCCAGCCGCGGACCTTCGGCCTCATGGGGTGGCCTGCGTATCGCCAGACAATTTCCTCGTGGGCCTCCATTCCACCTTTTCGAGCGCATTGATCGACAGCATCAGGCGCGCCCGGTTGAATTTACGCAAGACGGTGCCGGCGGTTCACGAATTCATTGATGCACTGGACCATCAGGGACTCCGCGCGTTTTCAGTGGTCCTGCGTGAGAAGGCCGCACAATTGGACTGACGGTCGAGACCGACAGAATTGTTAGAGGCCCGGACGCAACCCGTTAAGCTCGATCCGACGAAGAGCGGCCGAGGTCAGTCGCGGCGTCTCGATAGTAAATCTCGCTCACGCGAAACCGGCCGTCGATCCGTTTGCATTGGATGATGATGTCGACCGCGATCGTCAACATCTCGCGGATGTCGTGCCGTTCGAGGTCCCCACCACCCTCCGACTCCTTGACCAGCAAAGTCAGCTGCTCAAAGGCGAGGCGGGCGGAGTCGGCATGGACCGTGGTGATCGAGCCAGGATGGCCGGAGTTGACATTGCGGATGTAGTAGAAGGCCGTGCCGTCTCGGAGCTCCTGAAGTAGGATGCGGTCGGGCCGCATGCGCAAGCAGGATTCCAGCAGATCCTTCGCATCGACTTTAGACAATCCCTGGCCGCCTTTGGAATAGAACAGTCGAACGTGGTTGGGCTGCGGGACCACCAGTTCCGGAGTGTCTTCGATCGAAATAATCCGCTCGCTTTGCGGAATGTGGCGGATCAGCGCTTTCGATAGAGTTGTTTTTCCCGACCCGGTGGCGCCGGAGATGATGATGTTCTTTCTTGCAAACACCGCCTCCCGGAGAAACGCCTTGTAGGCACCGATGCGATAGTATTCCAACAGCCTATGGTCTGATCGTCGCCCGTCGTCTTGGGCCGGCACAACATCGGCGAACAATCCCCCATGATCGAGATCCTCCAGGGTCAACGACACGGAGGATGGCTTACGGATGGTGATGCTGACGGTTCCCTTCGTCGTTGCCGGCGGGATGACGATCTGAATTCGCTCATCATCCGGCAAGGTCGCCGACAGGATCGGTCGCGTCTCGTCGATCGACTGATTGGAGAAGCTCGCGACCGAGCGGGCGAGACGCATCAACCTGTCGAAAGAGAGTTCGGGCATCTCATAAGTCTGCCATCCCTCCCTACCCTCCGTGACGACCTGCCCCGGCCGGTTGACGATGACCTCATAGAGCGTCTTGTCGCGCAGGAAGCGTGATAGCGGCGAAAGCAGTTCTCGCACGACGCCGGAGTCGGCAGCTTCAGTCATTGCCGAACCTATTTTGTCACGAGCTTCGAGGAGGGGCCGAAATCCCCAAGCACGGCGCGGTCATAGACGCGATTGCGGGGCTCCGTCACGCGAAGCCGATAGACGCTGGAGAAATCGAGATCGCGTGCGACGAAGATCGAAACGAGCTCGCCCTGATGTTTCATCAGGGTCGGGGGAATGTTGATCGACTGCTCGACGGCGATCGCCGCGGCCTGCTGACCGGCGCTGGTGGTATTTTGCGCTTCGACGTCGCTGTCCTGCAGCCGGCTGCTGGCATAGGAACTGGCATCACCGACGATCGACAGGAGCATTGCGCTGCCGAACCGCTCCCACCAATGGGTGTCCACATAGCCGTCGATGCCCGCCCGGCCAAGCGCATCGGTTGCCGGCGATGCCAGCGTGATGATCACGCCTTTCGGCGTCTTCGCCCGGTTCCAGAGAACGAACACGCGCTTTTGCCCGCGGCGAATGCCGCCGCGATATTCGCCGACGACCTGCGTGCCTTTTTCCATCAGCACAACGCGGCCGTTATCTGAAAGAACGTCCCGGTTGATGACGCAGCTCGTGAACCCCGGCTGATCGGAGGAGAGCGCGGTCTCGAGAACGCAAGGAATGGATGTCCCCATTGCGACGATGAAATCGCGATTGCCCAACGTCCCTGCACGCGATCCCTGCAATTGCGTCGGCGTCAGCAAGCGGTTGAAGCGCTGATCTTCGTTTTCGCCCTGCGAGGCGAAGCCGCCGGGATTGGCGCCGAGCGGCACGTAATTCGAGGCCTGATCCGCCGCCGCATTCTGATCCTGCCGCCGCGTCGCCGGCGATTTCTCGCCGCCATAGGCGATGACCGGCGCACGGCGGGCAGCGTCGAGCAGCTTGTCATCGTCGGTCGGCGCCTGCTCGGCGGCGACAGGCGTCGGGAGCTGAACCTGCGGCGGTGTCGCCACCGGCTGTGGCTCCTTCGCCGGTTCGAAATCCGATGTCTGCCGGATGACAACGCGCTCCGGCTGGGCACCGTCTGACGGCTTGTCCTGCCCTCGCATCGACCAGAGAGCGAACGTGACAAAGGCGACGATCGCCAAGGCGACAGCGCCGCGTTTGAGGATCGGGTTATTGTCGAGCCGGCTGCCGGCCGACGTCTCGGCACGCTCGCCCGGAATTTGGGTAATCTCTTCCTCGGCCATGTCACCTCCTATTGCGCCGCGCCGGGCGGCATTTTGACGACGCGCTCGACCGATGGTGACGTCGTGTTGGTCTCGGGATTGGTGCCGACGCGATCGTAGGCTTCGTTGAAGACGCAAAGCACGTCGCCGCCACGGCGCAGTATGAACTTGCGGCTGATCGCGTGAGCGAGGACGAGATTGCCGTCGACTGACTTCGGAACCAGGCTTTCGCTGCCGTCGGAGTTTTCCATATAAATCGCCGGCATTTCCTGGTTGCCGGCAAAGGCGAAGGTGGTGACCTTGCCGTTGTCATAGACCGCTTGCGGTTCGAGCACCTGGGACCCTTGCGCCGTATAACGCCAGTTGCGCGGTCCATAAGCTTCGTGAAGGGCAAGCACGCGATCAGCCTCGCCGGCCTGTGCCGCCTGCGCGCGCGCAGCTGCTTCCTGCCGGCGCCGCTCCGCCTCATCAGCGGGATAGCGGTATTTTACATAGAAATAGGTGTTCTGACCGGCTTCGACGCTGCCGTCGCGGACGGTGAGTTCCATCTGATAGCTGCGGGTCGAGCCGTCCCGTCGTGTCGTCACGACCGAGATATTCGTCACCGGCTGATTTTCCCTGGGCTTCAGGAACAGGATGTTGCCGGCCGGCGCCACTTCCCAAGCAACGCTGTTGCCAAGCGCCACATGAGCGATTTCCTCGTCGGCGGCGAATTCGATTTGCACCGAAGACCGCAGTGTGCCGACGACTTTGGTGATGTTATAGGGCTGGTAGTCGACGAAACGGATGCGGCTGTCCTGCACGGCGCCGCGCGGCGTCTCGAGGGCGAGCGCTGCAGACGAAAACCCGGTGGCCAGGATGAGCGGAAGGAGAAAGTGCGGTCTCAATTGATGGCCTCCGGATCGGCGCGATATTCGCTGACGACGAAGCCGAGCGGATTGGTCAGCCGGTCGGTCGAGGACATCGGAGCGTTGGCATAGGAGAAGGTCAGGGTCGTAACCCAGTGCGTGGTGCGCACCTCGTCACCGCGGGTCACGGTCCTCATATAGCGGACGGATGCCACATTGGCGTTGATCAGCGAGATGGAAACAATGTTGATCCGCGACGTGGCGCTGCGGCCATAAATGTTCTGCGGGGAATCGGGATTGCTGCCGCGGTAGACTGCGGCAAATCGAGTCTGTTCCGGCTGCGTCGACAGCAAGGCGACGGTGCGGAAATTCTCCTCGCCCTCGCTCCAGACGTAGCCCTCGCGGGCGCGGACATATTTGGCCGCGAAATATTTGGTGACGGCCTCGTCGTAGGTGCCGGCGGTGGATGTCAGCGCCGAGACCACATCGACGATACCGGTGGAATTATCGACCCGCACGACGAAGGGCTCGACGGTTTTTAAAGGAGTGAGGCCGGCAACGGCAAAGACGGAAACGGCAGCAAGCGTGCCGGCGCAAGCAGCGATGAACCAAGCGATGCGGGCGGAACGCTCGACCTGGATCATCCGGTCCTGATCGAACCGGCGGGCCTTGTCGAAGTAACTTTTGAGGTTATTCGTGGTCACCATGTCATTCGCCCTCGCATGGACGGTAGGAGCCCGCGACATCGAAATGCGCGAAAGCGGCCGGTGTGGCTGAAGATGGTTCCGGCACATAGGCGGCGGCGTGACTGGTCGGCTCAGCGGGAACGGCCCGGGTCGCCGGCTGCTCGCCTCCACTGTCCTGCCATTGCCACATGGCGCGGTTCAGCGGCCGGCGGGAATAACCATCACATTTGGGCAACGGGTGGGAAATCGAACCGCAGCCTAAGAGGCCAGCGGTCAGAAAAAGCGATAAAACGATTCGGAGCATCCCTAAAACCTGTTCAATTAGCTGAAGCATTGGGGGCCGTCATTCCGTCCGGCCTGGAGTCAGACGGCGGCCGACGGAACGCGCGCCGCGGCCGACCGCTCTGACTGTGTGGGATGTCGTCCAGGCGAGCGTGCTTTCATGCGCATCGCGGGCAGCGCCGTAGCCATAGGTGAGCGACGCCCCGCCCGCCGCAAGAGCCGAAGCAATGCCGGGCAGTTGGTAGAAGACATAAAGAGCGGCAAGGCAGATGGCGCAGAGCGCGATCGGCCGCATCAGGACGTCGCTATAGCCTTCGATCGCCGTAAACGTCGTGTCGATGCAGGTGATCAGCAGCGAACCGATGGCAACGACCAGAACCTGAAGGATGACGAAATTGACGAGCTGGCCGATCCAGGATTCGGTGAACCGGCGGGTCGACCGGAACATGGCGAGCCCGATGAAGATCGGTCCGATGGCCAGCACAATGGCAAGCGCCAGCCGGGCATAAAGCGAGACGATGTAGCCGATCGCCGCGACGATGAAACTCGCACCGATGACCATCATGCCGCCGATGCCGGTGACGATATCGACCGGCCAGGAGGCACGCGACCAGATCTCATAGGCGCATTTCTGGCCCTTATCGAGCAGGCTGTCGAAGGTCGATGCGCTCGGCGCCGTGCCGGAGTTCAGCGCCTGCGAGATTTCGCGCGGCAGCGCATCGAAAAAGATATTGGTGACGTAGGTTTGATACTCGCCGGCATTCCTGACCAGCATGACGATGATGGCGAGCTTCATTGCGCGGAAGGCGAATTCGAGTATCGGTTCCTGCACGGAGCCGCGCAGAACGAGATAGCCGTAGAGCACGACATAGAGCGTGAGTGCCGCCGTCAGCGGGCCGCTGACCCAGCTGGCAATATTTGACGTGCCCGAGGAAATGAAGTTCTCGAGCGGTGCCTTGAACTGCCCATCGACGAAGCTGAAGACCTGATACATCGCTCAGCCCCCGAGCGACTTGCGCATGCGCTCCAGCCGCAGCTTGCCGTCGGCGGCCTCGGCGTTGCAGCAATTGGGCGTATCTCGGAGTTCGCCGGGATTGTTGCGGCATTCGACGATGATTTTCGCGAGCAGAGCATCGTCCGCCATGAACTCATCGACCGTGTAAATCTTCTCCGCCTGCGGGGAGCAGGCCGCCAGAAAAAGCATTCCCGCGCTAGAAAGAAGCCGCTTCATTTGAGCGCCGCTCCCATCGTGTCCATGCGCTTGCGCCAGTCCTCAGCCTTGCGTTGGTCATCGACCTGCACCTGGGCCTGCTGGACCATCTGCAGGCCCTGCATGCGCAAGACGTCGGTTTGCAAGAAGGCGGTTTCAGCCTGGAGGCGGGCCTGCAGATCGGCGATGTCCTTGGCGTCGGCCGCACCGGAGATTTTCTGGCGAAGCTCATCGATGCCGTCGATGCGCTTGGTCGCCGCATCGTAGATCTGCTGGCCGAGGCTCATCTGGCCGGCGTTCTGGTTCTGGATGCGCGACAGTTCCTGCGCATAGAAATCATCGGCATCGGTGCGATAGCTGGAGTTATCCTGAAGGAATTTCGAAGCGGAACTGCCGAAGACGCCGCTGCCGGAACCTTTGAACAGGCCTTCGATCGCGTTGAAGTCCTGCGGAAGCGCCTTGCGGATCGACGGATCGTTCAGCAGGTTGGCGACGTCGGCCATGTTGGTGATCTTGTTCAGCGATCCATAGAGCTGCTGGGCCTGCTGGAGCTGCTGGTTCAGGGTGTCGAGCTGGGACTTCAGCTGCGTAATGCTCTCGATCTGCTTGGCGATCGATGTCTGATCGATGACGGGGATGCCCTGCGCCGATGCCAGCACCGCCGACGCCAAAAGAGCGGCCGATACGAACAATGGCCGCATCGTTCCTGTACGGATCATGCTGTCTTCCTCCTCTGGTGAAACACGGCAAGCCAGTCCTCCCGTCCCTCGCCGATCTCCGATCGGATGGCATCGGCAAGCTCGACATTGGCCGTCCGGCCGGAGAGGATGGCGAGCTCGTCGTCGAAGCCGCTGAGGTTCAATTCGGCGACAACGCTGTTGTGCCCCTGCTTGACGATGAACCGGCGGCTTTCGACGGAGAGCTCTCGTGAGACGAGCTCGAATTCGCGCTCAGTCAGCTTGAAGCCGTCGACATAGTCGGCGCGGTCGCCGCGCGGGTTCGGAAGAAAGATCTGGGTCGGGCACTGCTCGATGATCGTGTGGGCGATCGGCGATACGATGGCGTCGCGCGGGCTCTGGGTCGCAAACAGCATGAGACCGTTCTGCTTGCGGATGGTCTTGAGCTTGTTCTGGGCGAGATCGCGAAAACCTTCGTCCTGCAGCGCCTTCCAGAACTCGTCGATGACGATGATGATGCGACGCCCGTCGATCAGCTGCTCGATACGATTGAACAGGTACGCCATCAACGGCGTGCGGATCTCCTCGTTGTCGAGGAAATCGGTCATGTCGTAGCCGATGAACCTGGCGCCAATGCCGATATCGTCGGCTTCGTTGTCGAAGACCCAGCCAAGCGGCCCGCCCCTCTCCCAGCGTCGCAGACGTGCGGCAATGCCCTCGGGATCGGTGTTGTTGAGGAAGGTGCGCAGGGCGCCGATGGAGCGACGCTCCACCGGCAGGTCCGCCACCCCGTCGACCGCCGAGGCGATGTCGCGCAACTCGGTGATCGATAGTTCGCCAGATCCGGATCGGACCAGCTTGGCGATCCAACCGGTGAGGAATATTTTGTTTTCCGCAGTGAATTCCAGTGCTTTCAACGGCGCGCAGCCGGTGGCGACACCATTCCTCAGCGGCAGATAAGTACCGCCGGCTGCGCGTACGAAGAGGTCGGCGCCGCGGTCCTTGTCGAAGAAGACCATATGCGGATCGTGCTTTTCGAGCTGCGACAGCATGAAGTTCAACAGCACCGTCTTGCCCGTACCCGACGGGCCGCAGACGAAACTGTTGCCGAGATCGCCGTGATGAAAGTTGAAATAGAAGGGTGAGCCGGACGCGCTCTTGAGCATGGCGACCGCCGGTCCCCACTCGTTGCCGTCCTTCTTGCCTGCCGGATAGGAATGATAGGGCGCCAGGGCTGCGAAGTTGCGCGACGTGATCGCGCCCGAGCGCGCGCGATAGCGGAAATTGCCCGGCAATTGCGCCCACCAGGCGGCCTCGAGCCCGAGATCCTCGCGGGCGACGACCGAGCCGCCGCTGGTGAGGTAGACGCGCGCCTTACCCATGTGATCGGTCAGCTCCTTGACCGAGGGCGCGAAGACGGCAAGCGCAAGGTGATGTTCCCCAAGAACGAAGCGATTGGATTCGAGATCGTCCATCGCCTCGCCGAGTTCCTCGATCTGCGAGGCTGCCTTGTCGCCGGCGCTGACCATCTGGTTCTGCTTGCGGCCCATGATCGTGCGGGCATCGGCCTTTGAGGTGAAGGCAAAGGACTGCGTCAGGATGAGCTCGAAAGGTGCCGTCAGGATAGCGTCGAGCATGCCGCTGCGCGTGGTCGCCGGATATTCCTTGAAGCCGAACATGCCGGCATAGCGGCTGTCGGCCTCGTGACGGATCTCGACGGTCTCGCGCCCGAAAATTACCCGGTCGGAATAGATCGCCGAGGAAATTCGTCCGTCCGTCAACGGAATCGGTTCCCGCCGGCCGCCGACGATCTGGTGGAGCACTTCGCTCGGCTCGGAGAACAGGATGCCGTCATGTTCGTGAAGCGTGAGCTGCCGCGGCCCGAAGCGCTGCAGGCCGGCGACGACATCCGCCACGCGGTCACGCAGATGCTTCAGAGCCTGCCCGTCGAGCTCGGTATCGGATCGGCGGGCCTTGCGCAGCCGGGAGAGAAGCTTGGCCGCCTTTTCGGCAGGATCCCGGCCGGGATGCCAGACAAGGGTGAGGTAGAGATTGTTGCGAAACAGGTCTTCCCTCACCATCCGCTCCCGATATCTCGCGTTCAGACCGTCGGAGAAGGGATTGGCGAAGCGTCCCTCGGGATAGGCATTGTCGCGGCGGCGCACGACATGCGTCCAGAGCGCCAGCCGCTCGTCGGCGATATTGCGGTAGAGCGTGTTCAGGCTGCGGTGCAGGCCGTTGAGGTCCCTGACGTCTGATGTTTCGAAGGAAACGCCGTCGAGAGCGATCATTGTCATCAACGCTCGGGATTCGAGCGCAATGGTCGTCTCGTCGACATGCCTGACGTAGGGAATGAAGGTCTGCGGCCCGAGCTCGCGCGACCGGAGCGTCGCAATGTTAGACAAAGCTGAGATCCCTTTCGTCATAACGTCGGGTGAGCGTCAGAGGCGAGAGCGTGGTGCCGCCCCAATAGGCCGCATTGCGGGAGCGGCCACGGGTTTCGATCCACGCAATCAGGATCCGAAACATGTTGTGGTCGTGCTTGACGAGCGCCCGGAACACGACGTGGAAGACGACGCCGATCAGCGCATAGGCGATCGACCCCGCTGTGATATAGAGAATGGTCGTCAGCATGATGTTGACGCCCATCGCCTCCATCGTCACGCCTGCGATCATCGCCGGGCGGGTGCAGGCGAGGAACAGGATGTCTTCTTCGAGGCTGGGAGCGCTTGCCATGCCGGTCAGCCTCCGACGATGGTGTTGACCAGCTCGGTGGCGCCAAAAATGCCGCCGATCCCGATAATCCAGAAGCCGGCCCGCCTCAAATCCATGTAGCCAAACATCCAGGCAATGCAGATGATGATGACGGCGATGACGGCCAGCAGACGGGCGATATTGCCGGTCAGCATGTCGACGATGTTCTGCAGCACGGTTTCGATGCCGGCGGCCTGGGCGAAGGCTGGCTCGACCAGGCACATGACAATGGCGACCGCCATCAGCGTGGATGCCGCAAGGGGGCGAAGTCTGGCTTTGGATATCATTCACTCTGCTCCGATCGATCATTCTGGAAAACGAGAACCGAGGATTGCCGACCTGAGCTGAAAACATCCCAGGATGTGGCCTCGGCGGTTTGGAAGGATTGCTTCGCAAGCGCCGGCGCCACCTGATCTTGCGTCGGCTCTCCAGGCCCGGCCCGGCCATCGGGCTCGCCAATCACAAGGGAGGCAGCAATCGGCGATAACCGCTTTGCTTCCTGGCGTACCTGCTCGTCATATTTGACCATGGCGCCGAGGGATGGATCATCGCGGCCGTAGTAGGACTGGAGCATCACCCTTTCGGCCTGAGCCGGATCCCCCGCGCGTAATGCGGCGCGGTAGTATCCGTCGAGAAGCCTGGCCGTCGCATTGAGGTTCAGGCAGGGATCAAAGGCGTCGGCCACGGATAGCTTCAGTTTTTGAAGGTCCTCTATCGCGATGCCGCCGAGCCCGATCTGAATAGCCTGGTGATCGGCAATCAGAGACGTCGCAATCTCAATCGCCTCCGCCTTCGATCCGGGTTGGGCGGCGAGTGGCGGGCCGCTGTTGATGCGAATGGCGAAAGGCTGAAAACGGCTCTCAAGGCTGACAATGCCGGCCAGCGTCTCGACCTGAACCATCGGCGCACAGGTTTGCGCGATTTCGACGAATGCAGCACCCATCGGTCAGTACCAAACGCGCTGTTTACCGGCGCCGTCGATGGTGACATCGACATAGTGCGGCTGCGATCGCACATTCGGACGACTTATCAGATAGCCCATGCACTGGCGGTGCCCGTCCACGCGCTGCCAATGTGGCGACAGGACCGAATTGTCGCGGGAAGTATAGTCGTTCCCATCCCAGCAGAGGCTGTTGCTCACCGGCTGCGGCGATGTCGACACGCAGGTTGCTTGCCGACCGCCGCGACCGCTATCAGTCGTGAGCTTGTACCCCGCATCGCAATAATAGGGTTCATAGCCCGGCTGCGAACTCTGAAAACCGACGCCGCTGCAGGTCGGGAATGAGTGCCCCTCGGCAAGCTCCCGCCACAGCTTCTGGATTGGCGGCCGGCATTCTGCATATTGCGTCGGCCCGCCGGGATTGGAAAGGCATAGGATAACCTGGCATCCCCAATCCTCGGCCCGCGCTTTACTGCCGAAAATAAGATAGGTTGGCGCAACGAAGCAGACTGTAAGCAGTGAATTCAGGAGAAGGCTTTTCATGAACAGGATCCTTCGAGACGATGGCGCCCTATTGCGTTTCGGGAGACCCAATCTGCCTGCCCGCATTCATACTGCCGTATATAACACAGTTAAATGACATGACAAGCGCGATTAAAACGCAATGGCACAACCTTGCCTTCTCCGGACTCATTCTCCATGAGATCCTCGACCATCCGCTGGAGGACGAGACCCCCCAGGCGAGGCTGAAGCAGATCGGCATGATGACGATCCTCTATACGATGACTCAGGCCCACCAGAAGCTAACACTCTCTAATATCATTGAGATTACCGAGCTAACACGCAGCGGTGTGAAGGAGACGGTCGACCTTTTGGTAAAGCGAGGAATGCTTTTGGAGACGATGGGGAAGAACGCCATGGGCCGGGGGACGGCGCGGCAATTCGAGATCTCTCAGGACCTCCTGAGCAAGCTGAGCTCTTTCCGCGCCAGCCAGGAGGCGGGGTTAAACTGACTGATTTTCGATGTTTGATGAGGCGAGATGGCGAATCACTCACAACTCCCGATCGCATGGCTGCCGGCAGCCATCAGGGACGATCGGGCAACCCGCCCGCAGGCGGGTTCCAATCAAACAATGAAGAGTATCGGAGAAATCAGCATAGCGGCGCCGTGAGGCGGATTTCGGGAATTCTCGCCACGCTAAGGGCGGAACAAGGGCAGCCGCAGGAGCCTCAGCATAGCGGCCGTCAAGGGAGGCGGGACCGACTGCCCCCGCCCGTGCGTTCCCTATCTCCGTCGCCGCTCAGCATATGGAGCGCGTTGCGCACCGGCGAACTCGGCTGGAACATGACCTACCGGTGAGGGCGCCGATGGTTGGCTCTCCAGTGTCTATCCGGCATTACGCGCCAAGCGAAAACAGATTTCATGAACGGGTCCAACGCGTTTGGACGGAGAGATCGCTAATCCCAGGCAGGATCTGACGAAACAGGAAAGACGTTGTTTGCAGCTTTTATCCGACGGCGATAGTGACGGTGCTATCCATAGGAGACTGAAACTTATCCATTCAAACCGTCCGCCTCCATCTTTCCAATGCGCGCCAGCGGCTGCAGGCACCCGCTCGTGTTGAGGCCGCGGCCAAAGCTGTCAGCGCAAATTTATCAAAGCAATATTTTTTGCTAGTTCCAAATAGATCATCCGACGACCCGCTGTCATCAACGCTTCTCTCGATGCTACGCACGACGACTCGTTCGCGCGGGACATCGTTCTCGTTCGCCCTCGGCGGACGATGGCTTCCGCCATCGCGATGCTAAGGGAGGATCTGCCGGAGGAGGTTGCAAGCCTGCACAGTCGCGTGATTTTCAGCATCGACGGTCGAGGGGATGCGCTGGTTCTCACCACGGGCCGCATGACGACGCCGTCGGAATACTTCGCGCGTCACTTCAATATGCCGGTGAACACGCCCCACTAGCTGCGCGAGGTCAATGCCTGACGATTTTAGACGCCGGTTCGCGGGATAGGAGCTTGCGGCCGTCGGGTCGCGGCAGTGGGCGGCGTCCGGGTGGCTAAGAAGGAGACGGCTCACGCCGCCTCCTCCTCGTTGAGGTCCGGCTGCAAGTCATGCAGATAGTCGACCGCGCGCTGGGCATGAGCTGCCGCTGAAAAGATGGCACGCTTGTCGCTGCCGAGAACCTTGAGCCAGTCATCGAGATAGCTTGCATGGTCGGGGCGTGGTTCGAGCTCGGGGACGATACCAAGATCGGCGCAGAGAAAGCAGCTGCCGAGTTCGGCAATGAGCTCTTCGCGGGCGCGTTCGCTCCTGTCTTTCGCATAGCGGCTGAGATCCCGATCGAGCCTTCGCGGTGCAGCGGTCCAGTGCGTCATCTCGTGACTGAGAACGGCGACATAGGATGCATCGTCCCGGAAGGCGTCGAAGCACGGCATCTGGATGTAGTCACGGGCAGCAGCATAATAGGCCGCCGATCCTCCATGGCGGATCAGGGCGCCGGTATTGGCAAAGAAGCGGCCGGCAGCACCGATGCGGCTCATCCAATCCTGGTCAGGCGCGATGGAATGGGCAAGGCCATCAAGGCCGGTGATCTGGTCGGTGTTGAACACGGTGTAGGTTTTGAGGAAGGGGATGTCGCGTTCGATTTCGGCGCCTGTCTCCGTCGTCTCGGCGCGGATGAAAGAGCTGGCGAAGACGACGGTCGTGCCGGTTTCGCCCCTGCGGACGGCGCCGCCGAGCTCGATTGCCTGGCGAAACGTCATCCACCTTGGTGATGCAAAGCCGCGGGCGATGGCTTCAGACCAGAGGAGCAGAGCATTGATGCCGGTGTAGGGTTGGCCATTGTGGCGCAGTGGCTGGCTGACCTCGGCTGTCCAGCCTCCCGTCGTCCATGGCTTGGTCCATGGACGGACGCCCTGTTTGAGATCGGCGATGATCTTGGTGGTGATGCGGCTGTAGATATCGGATCGTTGATTGGATTGCTGCCTGTTCATCTCTGAACCTCCGTTCGAGGTCGCGGCCATCGCGACCTGCTACGGCGGTCCAAAAGCCAGGCTGCAAGTGCGGCCAGCACCCGCAGGGCCGCAACGAAGTGAAGGACGGCAAAGCCGTTGCGGGCAGCGCGAGCCTGGCAGGACCAAAAGCCGGGGCAGGACGGGATGCAGCAACACCACGGCGAGACAGGTTTGAAACCCAGGCAGAAATGAAAAATCCAGTCTATTACGCAAGGCGGGAGCGTCCGGGATGAATCGATGGACCCGAAGCGTGGCATCGACCTTGCGCGGCCGTTCCTCGTCGACGCAATGGAGAAGGTTAGCAACGAGAGTGCCATTTCGTCGAGGAAGCCAAGACCGCCGAGACCAAACTCGTAGTCTTCGCGCGCATGCAATTCGACCCGTACCTCAGCCCCTACTTCGTCGCCAACCAGGACAAGATGCGGGTAGAGTTCGAGGATCCGTATATCCTCATCCACGAAAAGAAGCTATCGAACCTGCAGTCCTTGCTGCCGGTAAGTTGAGGTCTGATGGAGCATTCCAATCGGCCGACCGCCTTCAGCAAATAGGCAGAACCATTACGAAATCACGGCGCAATCGCTGGCGTTTTTTTCCGCCACCCGTTCAAATGGCCGAAAGTTTCGAGTTGATCGAATTGAAGCTCCCGTGTTCGGGAAGTGGTGGGATCCGGGAACGTTTGGCAAGATTCAACGAACCACTGGCCGCCACGCCCAGAGAGGGTCATAGGGAATACGATGACAAGCGCGGACGCTCAGTCGTTCAGTCAGGTTGCGAGCACGTATCAGCTTGGGATCGGTATGACTCACATAGCGCCTCCAACTGATTTACGGCACTAGCCAAATCGTGAAGTTCCGATTTCAGCGATTGGATGATGTCGAAATGTCCGGAGCCATTCGAATTCGCAGTTGAACTTTTCAAATCCGCAGAACTTCTATTCGGATGGGGAAATGGGATGAGCTTTTGCACGGTTATGCTTTTGACGATATTGACGCAGAATAGTAGATTGTACTGGGCAAGTCTTTGCAATGGCAATCGAAAGCGAAAACACGTCAACGTATGTTTCGTCGCGCAATTCGGTACAGGGCCTGCATATTTCGGAACATCAAAGCACCTGAAGTTTTAAGTAGTTCCTATTGGTCCGCGTTTTATCCAATCGCCCAGAGTAGTTTGGGCTTCCGTTGGATGAGTGCGGTATAAACAGCGCCGCAGGTGGCGTGGATCCTGCGCGCTGTTAGCCGTAGGCTTCACGCGGTTCGGGTCCCAACAGATGCGGGAGGCAAGCGCATGAGTGCCACCCCTTCCTCTGCGGGCATCGGCGTAAGATGGGAATCACCGCGAGAGAACTCGAGCACTGCGTTTGCAGCGAGAAGTTCGGACTTCGGGATGGGCTTGCTATAGTAGAACCCCTGTGCCACAGCGCAGCCGCTTTCAGCCAAGAATTTTTCTTGATCGACCGTCTCCACGCCCTCAGCGACTACATTTTGCCCTAGGCAGCGCGCAATTGAGAGAATTGCCTTGACCAGTTCTCTACTTCGCTTGTCGGATCGATTGATGAATGACCGGTCAATTTTGAGGGTATCAATGGGAAAGTTAGCCAAATAGCTCAGAGATGAGTAGCCGGTGCCGAAATCATCGATCGCTATGGAAATTCCGCTCGCATGCAATTGAGAGAGTGTCGTCGAAACGCCCTCGCAGTTATGGAGCAGGAGACTCTCAGTTATTTCAACCTCGATCCACTCCGCACGACAACCGGTTTCCTGCAATACGTCCGCCACCGTTTGCGACAAACGCGGGCATTGAAACTGCTTAGGAGACAAATTTATCGCAATCTTGTGCGGGGGCAGTCCATCTGCATTCATGACGGCAGCCGTGCAACACGCCTCATGCAGCACCCATCGTCCAAGATCGATGATCAATCCCGTTTCCTCGGCGACACCTATGAATTCTCCCGGAGGGATCATTCCCATCTTCGGATGATGCCATCGTAGCAGTGCTTCTGAACCGATCACCTTTCCGTTGTCCAATAGGACCTTTGGCTGATAATGGAGTTCAAGTTGCTCATGTTTCAAAGCTAGGCGTAGGTCTGATTCTAGCGCTAGGCGCTTTTCAGCCCCAATCGTGAGATCCTTTGAGTAGAAGCGGAAGTTGCTACGCCCCGAGCGCTTCGCCAAATACATCGCAGAATCCGCATATTTCACCAAATCGTCGGGAGCGTCGCCGTCATTTGGAAATACCGATATCCCGATGCTGCAGGATACAAAGATCTCCCTGTCGGAAAGCATGAAGCGTTCGCCGAATGCGGCAAGCATTCTGCTGGCAATTTGAGCCAAATCGTCATTGTCCTGAACATTGGGCAGCAAGACTGCAAATTCATCTCCACCGAGTCTCGCCACGGTGTCGCTGGCACGGACGCCTTTTTTCATGCGTGTCGCCACCTGCCGCAGCAACTCGTCACCGACGGGATGTCCCATAGTGTCATTGATCGCTTTGAAATGGTCCATGTCGATCAGCATCACCCCGGCTCGCTGGCCCGCCGAAGCCGCGTCCCCGATCATCTCGCGTAGCCGTTCATTGAAAAGTGTCCGGTTAGGCAGGCCGGTCAGAGAATCGTAGAATGCCATCTGATGGATTTTCTTACGGGACGTGTCCAGTTCGGTGATATCGCGGGCGACGCCGAGGATCCCCATCAGCTTTCCCCCCGTGAATACCGGAACCTTACGAGTCTCCAAAAGCGTTGATCGACCGTCCTCGTGAGCGGTAAACCGTTCCTCATTGATGAGAATACGGCCGGCTTGCATGGCCTCCTCATCCTTGTCACGAAAAAACTGGGCGAGTTCGGGAGTAAACAGGTCATAATCCGTTTTCCCGACGATTTCCGCTTCTGCCTTGCCGACCAATTCTTCGAAGGCATGATTGCACAACAGATATTTGCCTGTTACGTCTTTCAGCCATACCATATCCGGAATGGTCTGCAGGACACTTAGGAGGCGAGCCCGAGCTTCAATAGTCGTGCCCTCGGCGTGCTTTCGTTCGGTAATATCGCGAGATAACACCAGAAAAGTGACGGTTGAGTGATTGCTGCTTGGTCGCCTTGCGACCGACAGTTCAAACCAACGGGATTCGCCGTTTGGTAGGGCTATACGGACACAACGACCGTAGGAGGCGCCGGTTTCATCGGCTTCTTCAAGAGCCAGCATAGCGATGTCGGCCTGATCTGGAGGGAGCACATCGCGGACAAGCTTGCCGAGCAGCACTTCTTTTCGCTGCGCCAGGATCTCCTGATTCCTTGCCCAGACCTGCAGGTAGCGACCGTCGGCATTTACCTCGAACAGAACGTCAGGAATGGCGGCAATAATTCCCTCTGCGAATTCAAGAGCCTCTTTGAGATCATGCTCCGCACGTTTTCGCTCTGTGATGTCCAACATCGCGCCAACCAAGCCGATCCTGTTACCAGCGATATCAGTGATTGCGGTCTTGCTGAGTAAAAGATCAACGACACCACCATTCTCGGTGGTGGCCTTTGCTTCATATTGCTGAACACCGCCATTTGCAAAAAGCGCCTCGTCCAACGCGGCATACGTCTCGGCTATGGGTGCGGGCACCAAATCGAAAACGGTTTTTCCGATAATATCTCCCTTTGAGCGGCCGGAGAAGCTTTCGAAGGCCCTGTTGCAACCAAGGTGTATCCCATCTCTGTTTTTGAAGAAGACGGGTAACGGGATCGCGTCGAGTACGACGGCACTGGACATCTCTTCGGCGTTGAATGGCAAGTCGATGTTTGTCGCAGGATGCCGGGGATTCGCCCGGAAAGCCTTCTCAAACGGTTGCTTCAGACTTGCGACATCTGCGTCGTGACCGTGCGATGGCCGGACAACGGAGGCTTCCGAAAATGGCGGGGCCGTGCCCGTGGCAAGCGGAGGGCTGGCATTGACCGCGTTGCGGAAGGCTCCACGCCCCTGGTCGATTTGAGCATCAGTCGGCATCTGCACTTCCACAGGCTGTTCGGGGCGGGATGTGCGTTCCGATTGACGTACGTGTTTCATGTGCCTGTCCTGCTTTGTCACGTGGCTGAGCAATCATGCGTCAAGCCAGCATTTTGTTAGGACCGCACAAGTCATTTGGCGGAGTACCATGCCGCTACCCCACCGGGATATCGCTCTCATTCAGAATCATCAAAGACGTGTATTTGCATGTGGTCGGCGACGCCGCCCATATCATTTAGAACGCTTGCCAATCATCATTCGAAGGCGCGAGCACCAGGTTACCACGGCGCATCGGATAGTCTCCGCGGTCAACCATTGTCTGACCGGGCGGGAAGCTCTTCCCAAGTTCGCCCGTGACCTTCTGTGGCTTCCCGCTCTCGTCTTTGAAGTGGAAATGTTTCAACAGTGCGGCTAGGCTTTGGCTCTCTTGAGCGAGGTGCGATCCTGCAGTATTCATCTCCGCGACCATGCTCGCATTTTCTTGAGTGGCATGGTCCATATGGTTAACCGCGCCGTTGATCTCGCGCAGGCCCGACGATTGTTCCTGGGAGGCCGTTGCGATTGCGTCCATATGAAGATTTACATCCTGCACAAGCTCTTCAATCGTTCTCAGGCCCGATCCGGTTTCACTCACGAGCCTTACGCCTTCGTCGACGGCAAGAGCTGAATTGCCGATGAGATCCTTGATTTCTTTTGCCGCTGTCGCTGAGCGCTGTGCAAGCTCCCTGACCTCCTGGGCAACAACCGCAAAGCCTTTTCCCGCGTCGCCAGCACGCGCTGCTTCGACGCCGGCGTTCAGCGCCAGGAGGTTCGTTTGGAAGGCGATCGCGTCGATGACGCTGATGATCTGGGAAATCTGCTTGGAGGAGTTTTCAATGCGATTCATGGCGCCGATAGCATCGCGTACAACCCGACCGGACATTTCCGCATGATCTCGCATCTGTTGGACGGCTCCGCGCGCCTCAGCCGTCCTCTTCGTGGTCGATGCAACGTTGACGGTTATCTCCTCCAACGCCGCTGCAGTTTCCTCGAGCGAAGCCGCCTGCTGCTCCGTGCGTCTTGAAAGATTTTCAGATGCGGCCGAGACGCCCGAGCTGCCATTCGTGACCGTTTCGACTGAATGGCCGACGGTAACAAGCACGTCCCGGAGCTGACGAATGGAAGCGTTGAAATCCCTGCGCAAACTTTCAAACTGTGGCGCTAACGGCTCCTCAATTTCATAAATCAAGTCTCCATCCGCCATCCGCTTCAACCCGGTTGCCAATGCCGTCGTCGCTCGGATGAGGCGCTCTTCTGCTTCTTTTTCCGCCCTTACCTGAATATCCAGCTTCTCTTGGTCAGAACGAATGCGCTCAGCTTCCGCGGATGTCTCCAGGTTACTTTTCTGTATGGCCGCGCCGCGGAAAAACTCAAGGCAACGCGCCATGTCCCCGATCTCGTCGCGTCGGATCGTCAAGGGCACCGGCGCCGACGTATCGCCTTCTGCGAGTGCCTTCATTCGGCTTGTCAGAGTCCGAATGGAGCTTGAAATTCTCCGAACGACCGAAATGCACAAAATGAGTACCGTAGACATGATCAGAAGCGTGGCGCCGGAGTAGCCGATAAAGGCATTGCGAAGATCGGCGTAACGCTGAAATGCCATCTCGTCCAACTCGTCGCCGGTGCGCATAATGAGTGCGGTCAACAAAGCAGCCCGCTGTTGGGTGATTTCATTCCATCGATCCAACGTCTCGGGGGGGAAGGAAACGCCCGGCTGGTTTGCATACATCTGATCGCGAACGCCCGCGATGAACTTGCCTGCGGCGCTGGCCTCGAAGTCGTCATAAGATTTGACGAGATCGGCGGGGAGAAATTCCTGCATCGCAGGCACATAAAGCTGCTTTAGATTTTTTGACTGTAAGAGGGACGAAAATAGATCGACGGACATGGCTGAATTTTTGACGTAGGCTCGGCCGGGCCTGATCTCCAGCAAACTAGCTTCCGTGATCTGCATGAGCGCGTGAAAACCGGTAATTTGGCGTGCTAAATCCAAATCATTGACAGTCGCCCCAGTGCGACGGACGAGCTCCAAGCCCGCAAGGGCAGCTGGGCGCAAAGCAACAGCTCCCTCCGCCTCGCTAGCCGTTCCGTCATCGACGCGCCGGCGGAAGCTATCGATATTGTCCCGCCTTTCACGAATGATCTGTACCGCCCGTTCTATGGCCGGATCGTCGAATGCCTTTTTCCAAGAGTCGTAAGCGGAAAAGACCGCTGTAAAAGCCCTGTCCGATGCAGCTTGCTTTGCCCGACGCACGTCGGCGCCTGCAAACGCTTCCGCCGCTATAGCTTGGGCGAGGAATCCGCCTTCCCGCCCAAGTCGCTGCGTTGTTTGTGCGCTGCGGAAGGTAGAGTATTCTCGGTAATATCCCAGTGATGTTGATACTCCGATGATTACGAACGCCGTCAACGGGATAATTGCCAAAATCATTAAAAGTAGAGATAGCGGCAGTCTCGACATATGTTCCTCATAGACGACTATAAATTACACCGGCTTCCATTAGCGACGCGGTCCAGAACATTGCGACATTGACCGCTATGTGTGAGATGACCTCGGCATAATTACTATAAGATTAACCCCTGTAGTGGTCTTGAACTGCGTTGCGCAGATCGGAACATCGTCGCGTTCAGGGGATCATCTGCAAGACAGATCTTGGGCCGAGGCAGTCGGCTTTTCTGGAGAGTGCTGTTGCTGCAAGCCTTGAGGACGGTCGAGCGTGCCGGCTGATCGTAGCTCGGTCGGCGCAATCTGCTTATGATATACGCAATGTTTCCGAGGGAAGTACCCCATAGCGCTTGCGATAGTCCGCAGAAAATCTGCCTCTATGCACGAAGCCCCATTTCAGAGCGACCTGCGTGACCGAGAGGCCAGGTTCGCCTGTCATCAGTTCCTGATGCACTAATTCCAACCGTAGGTGCTGCAGGAATGCCAGAGGGGTCGTATTCCGAAAGTTGCGAAAACCGCTTTGAAGAGTGCGTCGGCTTACGCCACAAGCCGTTGCGATTTCCTCAAGAGATAGCGGCCGAGTAATATTGGCACGCATATAGTCGACCGCCCGCTTAACGGCCTTGGGTAAGGGTGATTCAGCAACGCGGCATAACTCAGATGAGTAGCGATGCTGCGCAGCTTCGATCAAAAGCTCCATCGTCGTTTCAGTGAGGTGATGAAGTGCTATCGGTGATTGAAGGAGGGTTCCGTCTCGTAATCCAGCATACAGCACTGGTACCAGTTGAACCAAAAGGGAGCCGAACCCGACCGATAGGTCGATTTCTGGCGAAAAATCGAGGCTGCCTCTTATTGGCGTATTGAGCCGACATCCCAAACGGCGCGTCAGCTCATCATGGGCGATCCTAAGCCCCAAATGTTTCCTGGGCCCAATGAATTGGGTCGTACTCGCCGACATACTGTTCACGAAAACGCCCCGCGTTCCCTCTGACGGGATTTGTCTGCCGTCAACGGTAACGACCGATCGCCCATGTAGTGGAAGCATGATGATGTTTGCCTCCGCCGGTCCCCGGTGCTGGACGGTTAGGTCGCCCTCGTAGTGCGCGGCAATAACTGCAATCGGACCATTGGTAATCGCATGTACATCGTAGGCGATCGTCTTATCGCCATGTACATGCGCTTCAGATTGCGGGGAAAGCCTCGAAAGCGCTGCCGCGAGTTCCTCGCTGCAGGTACCTTTGAGCGAGAAATGGTCAATCTTAGAGGGGGACACTCTCAACTCTCCACATCATCACTTCCTTCCCGAAACGGTATTCAAGCATGAGGCCCGCTTATCGCTAACGACAGGCGGACAGGGCAATTGACTTGTCGCGGCCAGTCCTCGCCGTGAATTCGACGCAGTCGAAGTCGCCTAAGTTGATAGTGCGAAGATCAATCATTGTTATATATGGAACTCCGACAGAATTGTTACCTGCTGCCAACCATCGCTTCGCAACCGATTCCCAAATGTCTGGCCTTTGATGGTCTCCATTCACGGCCCAGCAGACTCGGGCGTGCTCGCGCTAGCGACTAAACCTCATCCTTTAAGGTTTCTTTTTGCGTGATCAAACGTGCGGAGTGATGGCCGGAAACAAAGATCCATAGCCAGCTTAGTCCCACTGCCAATCTGCTCCTCGTACCTATCAGGAAGTAGATATGGGCAAGCCCCCAAATCCACCATGCAATTCCGCCCTTGAGCCGGATCTTCCCAAAGTCGATAACAGCCGAATTCGGCCCGATGGTAGCCAGGTTTCCCAGATGCCTATATCTGAACGCACTTGGAGTGGGTGTACCCAGACGTCGTGCTTCAATTACCGAAGCGACATATTTGCCTTGCTGTTTGGCGGCGGGAGCCACTCCGGGGACGGGTGTTCCATCAGCGGCCTTCACGGAGGCAGTATCTCCAATAATAAAAATCTCGGGCTTACCGCCAACAGTCAGATCTGGCTGCACGACCGCCCTACCCGCCCTGTCCTTTTCAGCACCGACCCAGGCGGCGGCGTTCGACGCTTGCACCCCCGCAGCCCAGATGACGGTCCGGCTTGAAACGAACTCATCTCCGATCGCGATGCCGTTCTCGTTGCATGCCGTCACGGGAATGCCTGTTCTCACTTCGACGCCCATCTTGATTAGCGACTGCTCGGCATATCTCGAAAGTGCTTCCGGGAACACGGGTAGGACACGTGGACCTGCCTCGATGAGAAGGATGCGCGCCGATCTGGTGTCGATGCTACGGAACTCCTCAACAAGGGTTCGTTGGGCCAGTTGCGCTATAATCCCAGCCATCTCCACGCCTGTCGGGCCTGCTCCGATTATGCTGAACGTGAGCATTGCCTTCCGCCGTTCGGGATCAGCCTCCAATTCGGCCTTCTCAAACGCGAGAAGAAGCCGCCGCCGGATGGTCGTCGCGTCTTCGAGTGCCTTTAGCCCGGGCGCAAACGGCTCCCACTCGTCCCGGCCAAAATAGGCGTGCCTTGCACCTGTCGCGAGAACGAGCGTGTCATAGGGAATAGCATTCCCATCCTTGAGCGATACTACGCGTGCCTCGGTATCAACGCCAACAACCTCGCCCAGCAGCGTCGATACATCCTTTCGTCCTCTGAACAATGCTCTGATGGGCCAGGCTATCTCCGAGGTTGCCAATACAGTCGTGGCAACTTGGTAGAGGAGCGGTTGAAAGAGGTGATGGTTGCGCCTGTCGACGATCGTTATGGAAGTGTCGGGACACTTGAGGTCCTTCGCTAACTGGAGTCCGGCAAAGCCACCGCCGACTACGACAACTCGATGCGTATCCATTTCGTCTCCCCAAACCTGCGCGCTCGGGGCGCGCGCCTCGTAGAAATGGCCATTGCGCCCGATCAGTCGCTGATACGGGTATTTACATTAATCGACGGTGGACTCACCAACAGTGGAAGAAGAGGCTCCAGCACCCGCTTGACATTAGGATGTTCGCCATGGCCAACGACAGCCGCCTCATTCTGCCAGCCGTCTAAGATGATGAAAGTGTTCGGATCGTCCGACCGCTGGTAGAGGTCGTAGTAGAGACAACCAGACTCTTCGCGGGCGGGTCCAATGAATTCCTGAAGGAGTTCTTTTACGCGATTTCGATTTTGGGACGTGGTTTTGAATTCAACGACAAGGTGCTGTTCCTCTGACTTCTTCGATGTCATTTGCGCTGGCTCCTAATTGAAAACGACGACCGGCTTGATCACTCGCCCGGCTTCGGCGTCCGCGATCGCTTCGTTGATCTTCTCGAAGGGATACTTGGTGATCAATTTTTGGAAGGGGAAAAGCCCAGCCTGATTAAGATCCATCATCTGCGGAATGAACAGCTGTGGAATCTGATCACCAAGGATCGCACCCTGGATCTTGCGATTGAACACCATTAGATCGAGGGGGATGGGAATGTCGTTCCCGAGCGCGTCGAGGCCGAGCAAGACAACGTGCCCGCCGGCACGGGTGCACTTGATCGAGTTCAGAATAACCGGAATGATGCCAACTGCGTCGATCGCGAAGTCGGCACCGCCGCCCGTCAGCGCATGGATCTGGTTGACTACGTCGGGATCTTTGCCGTTGATCGCATGTGTGGCACCAAGCCCCATGGCCATGTCTAGCCTCTGCTGATTCAGATCTATGATGATAATCTTGCTGCACCGACGAACTTTGGCGGCCATCACGGCGGCCATGCCGACAGCACCTGCGCCGAAAACGGCTATCGTCGACCCTATTTCCGGCTTCATCGCGTTTATCACTGTTCCTGCACCCGTTGCCATGCCGCACCCGAGTGGCGCAGCGTCGGTAAGGTCGAGGTCTGTTTTCGGCAAAAGCGCTGCATTGTTTTCAGTCGCAAGGATATGCGTCGCAAAGGACGACTGGCCCACGAAATTGCTGCCAATGCCAACTTCATCGCAGAGCAATGCCTTCTTACCATTCGGACGAAGCCCCGTAAGATTGTACTGGGTATAATTTTGGCAGTTCATTGGGTGAGAACGGCGGCAGTCGGCGCAGAATCCGCATGAGCTCTGGCTCAGTGCGACGTGATCACCCACTTTGAGGCTCTGAACTTCTGGTCCGACCGCCTCGACGACGCCGACGCCTTCGTGCCCCGGGATCACCGGTGCCGGCGGGCCAAAAATACCGTCGCGAAGCAGCAAGTCCGTGTGGCAGATCCCGCTCGCAACCGTGCGAACCAGGATCTCGTTGCCTTCGGGGTCAGCCAGTTCGAGTTCACGGAACTCCAGCGGGCTCTTTGGCTTCACGGCGACAGCCGCAGTGATTTTCACCATTATATTCTCCTGCGTTCTCCCGCAATTGCTACGGGAATGACTTGATCGGCCCGACGGACTAGACGCGACCCGCGCGCGCACCGTAGATGATTGCGGCAAATGCAATGATCACGCCCTGGACGATAAGCTTGCCCGGCTCCTGGATGCCGAAGACGGTCAGCATCGCGAACAGGAAGCTGAAGGCAACGACGGCAACGAACGGCCCGGCGACGCCGCCCCGGTCGACGCCGAACGTCACACCGCCGAGGATCGTGGCGGCGAGAGCATTCATGAAGGTGTCGAAGCCTGGCTTGATGGTGCCGACCGCCAACGCGGATACCTGGACCAGGGCCGCGATGCCTGTCAGGGCGCCCGCGAGCGTGTGCGAGACAAAAATCGTACGTGCCAACGGAATTCCTGTAGTTTCCGCCGCCCTCGGATTGTCGCCGACGGCCCTGAAGTAACGCCCGACGATGAGAAAGCGAAATGCGATAGAAATCAGGGCGGCGATGACGATCCACAGGACCACGGAATAGGAAAGGCCGTGGATATTGCCGCTCGTAAGTATTCGAAGCCAGCTTGGCGTTGAACCGGGCGCGCGGCCGGCGCTCATGTATTGGACGATCCCAATCAGAATGGCCGAAACACTTAGTGTGGAGATAACGGCAGAAGCGCGCACGTATGCTACGAGTATTCCGTTTACACCCCCCACAGCTAGCCCAATCACAACAGGCATGAGGACGGTCATTAGCGGTGGATAGTTGTTGAGCTGGCCCGAGCTGGCCAGATAAATCGCGAACGCGAAAATACCGCTGACAGAGAGATCGATGGATCGCACCCGCATGACAAGCGACTGGGCGAGCACCGCGATCCCGAGCGGCGCTGACTGCTTGAGGATTACAAACCAGTAGTTGGGATTTATGAGCGTGGCGCTCACTGCTGGAGCAACCGCAACCAGGATTGCGAGCACATAGTATGCGGGCGGTAGCCCGAGTATCCACGAAATGGCGCTCTTACCCCTCAATGAGCGAGATGGTGCTTCAGTTTTCGAGTCTGATGTGGTCATCGAGAAGTCCATTTCTTTCAAAGTCCGATTGTTTTGCGTCGCTGCGAAACGACGAGTACGAGAAGCAACACACCCTTGACGACCGACTGAAGAAATGCAGAGACGTTGGCCAGATTCATCACATTATTCACTGTCCCGAGGATCGCCGCGCCAACGACGGTTCCCACAATGCTTCCGATGCCCCCGGCGAGGTGGACCCCACCCAATGCTGCAGCCGTTACAGACTCAATCCCGAATGAAGCGCCGCCCTTAGGATCACCCGATGCAAGGCGACCTGCAAGAAACATCCCCGCAGCGCATGCGAATAGAGCGGAAAGAACATACGCTTTGATGATGGTGCGCTCGACGGGAACACCGTTCATCCGTGCGTTGAAGTCATTGCCGCCGGAAGCGAAGAGGTAGAGGCCGAAGGGACGACGATAGAGAATCCAGGATGCGAAGAGCGATGCCGTGATCAACCAAAACAATGAGTTAGGTACGGGGCCGATGGATCCGGCTACCGAGCCGGAAAGCCACTCCGGCACGCGCCCGCCTGGGATTGGCAAAATGATCAACGCGATACCTTGGCCGATGCCCATTGTTGTCAGCGTCATGATGATTGGATGTACATTGAGGCGCGCGACACCGTAACCGTTCGCTACTCCGAACCCCATCGCCACCGCGATGCAGATAAGCACGCGGGTTATCTCAGGAAGATCAAGCGTCATGATCGTCGTCGTTAGACTGATGACGGACCCAACCGACACGTCGAGGCCGCCAGTGAGAATGACGAACGTCTGACCGAGAGCCGAGATGACGAGCACCGTCGATTGCGCCAGGAGATTAGACAAATTCTCCGGATCCATGAAGTCCGGCAATAATATTACCGAGGCGACAACCATCACCAGGAGCGTTCCAATGGAAAGCCCGATCGCTCCCGCGCGATAAGGGAGCTTCAGGCGACTGGCAAATGAATTCATAAGTTATCCTCCTCAATGCACCGCAGCACGGGGATCCGGTGACGCACTCGCCCCCAGCGCAGTCTCGAGGATTCTTTCCTCGGTCGCCCCCTCTGCGGACATCTGCCCGACGATCTTCCTGTCATGAACGACCAAAATGCTGTCGCAGAGCCCTATAAGCTCAGCGTGCTCGCGCGACGAAACCACGACCGCACCGCCACGATCACTGAAGTCCCGCAGCAATCTGTAAATCTCTGCCTTTGCACCGACGTCGACGCCGCGCGTGGGCTCCTCAATAACGAGGATGTCCACTCCGGAGAGCAACCAGCGGCCCAGCAGCACCTTCTGCTGATTCCCGCCCGAGAGTTTACCTACGGGCGCATTGGGATCGGCGGCCGCAACTCGTAACGACTTGATCACCTCGCGGACCCTCGACACCGATCGCCACGCAACGCTTGCCATATTCCGATTGAGCTGTTTTCCCAGCGCGATGTTGTCGTAGATAGGCAGGCGCAGGAACAGCCCTTCCTGCTTCCTGTCCTCAGGGATAAAACCGATTCCTGATCCGACCGCGCGAGCGAACCCTGACCCTACATTCACCACGTGCATGCTGTTGTCGGGGCCGGCACGCCACACGGCGATGGCCTTTGGCGATTCAACGCCCACAATGGCACGCATTATCTCTCGCTGGCCCTGTCCTTCGAGCCCTGCCAGCCCGATGATTTCACCTTTTCTGACAACGAAAGTGACTGTCGAGCTGCTGTCGTCGAGGCGCAAGTCCGAAACCTCCAGCATTGCCGCTCCGGTGGCCTGCGAGCGCGGCGGAAAGAAGTTCTGAAGTTCGCGACCAACCATTGTCGCTACCAGCGTTTGCAAGTTGAAGTCCTGCGCTCTTGCAGTCCTTACCCAAGCGCCATCTTTCATGACGGTGATGGTGTCGCATAGTTCGAAGACTTCATTCATGCGATGAGAGATGTAGACGACAGCCTTATGTTGAGCCTTAAGGTCGCGGATAACCTTGAAAAGATGCGCGACATCGGTCGAGTTCAACGCCGCCGTTGGCTCGTCGAAGATGAATACGTCCGCGTTCGACGTAAGTCCCTTCGCGATCTCTACTGCCTGCTGCTGCGCGACAGTCAGTGTCTCGACGATCGCGGTTGCGTCGAGCTGTGGAAATACGTCAGCCAGCAAAGCGCGAGCGCGTTTCACTACCTCGACGCTATCGATCGAACCGTCAATGCGACGAGGTTCGTGGCCCAGGAACATGTTCTCAGCAACGGTGAGATTGGGGATCAGGGTAAACTCCTGAAACACCGTCGACACTCCCGCCAACCGTGCCTCCTTAGGGGAACGGAAATTGACTTCCTCCCCGCGGAGCCGAACACTTCCTGCGCCCGGCTGATATACCCCCGCCAGAATACGCATCAGGGTGGACTTCCCCGCGCCGTTTTCCCCCATCAGAGCGTGCACGGAGCCACGTTCCAGGGAAAAGCGAACGTCCGAAAGGACTTTCGTGAAACCAAACGATTTGTTGATGCCGACCATCTCGACAAGCGTGCTCATGGGAATTTCCATCTTCGACAGGGATACGGGCACGAGTGATCGTGCCCGTAGTTCATCAAGCCTTGAAATAATCAAGGAGCTTTTCGTTCGGCATTTCGGTCGGCGCCCAGTACGCATCAGTGAGATCTGCGCGATAGAACTGGGAGAGCGTCTCGTCGGTGATCGGCTTGGGGCGGTTCGTCCAGTTACGCTGAATCGGCTTCCCATCCAGCAAGGCGAAGGCGGCCCGTAGCGCGGCAGTAGACAGAGCGGGTGGGCAAATCGGACCGATCGAGGAAAGTTTTTCGTCATTCCAACGACGCATCCAGCCGTTAAGTGCTTCGCCCGTGATTGGCGGGATCGTTGAGGCGCCAGCCTCCTGCAAGGCATCCAAAACGCCAAGAGACATGTTGGCTCCATCGGTCCAGATGCCCGCGACATCTGGGTCGGAGAGATACAAGCTTTCGGCGATCTTCTTTGAGTCCTCATAAGACCAGCTTCCGTGCTGGGTCGACGTGATCTGAAGTCCAGACTTGCTGAAGACTTCCATGGCGCCTGCATAACGATCTGCATCGATGGGATGCCCGGCGACGCCACGCAGAACCCATACCTTGCCCTTGTTGCCAAGCTTGTCGACGAGGAACTGAGCCATCACGCGCCCGAAATAGAAGTCGTCGCCCTGGACCTGAACCGTAAACTCCTCGGTGTCGACGCGTCCGAGATAGACTACGGTTGGAATGCCAGCAGCCTTTGCCTTCTTGATGCCCTCGACGGCGGAACCGGTGGTTAGCGGTGCGATGATGATCGCATCGACCTTCTGGGCGATCAGATCCTCGATATCGGCAACTTGTTTGGAGGCATTGAGATCAGCGCTCCGGAACTGGTAATCAGCGATCCGATCCTTGTTCTTTTTTATTTCATATTCGGCTTCAAACGCCGTCTGGTAGGTATGCGTTGAACCAGCGAGGCCGTAGTGGCTGTGTCCGATCTTCCACGGGCCTGACTTCTTGAACTTACCCGCGTCGACAATTGGGTTGGCGCCTTCGGAGGGCCAAGTGTCAGGTAGGATACTGATCGCGTCGTCGGCGCGAAGAATCCCCGGCATTCCGAACGTGCCGGCTACAGCAATTGCCCCGCTCGCTTGTAGAAATGTACGTCTCTTCATGAAAATTCCTCCTCCGGCCGCTCTGGGCGGCATTGTCTGTTAAGGCGAGAGCCTTGCCTTCCCAAGCCGTGCCGGACTCTCCTCAATACGGCGGAGTGCATTGGTATGAGCTATCAGACAATCTGTCAATAAATATAAACTTCGACGTTTGTTTTTTCGACATCGTTTTGTTTTCACTTGCACATAGTCGCACTTGACGGATTGTCCGATGGTGCGACAATATTCGTGTTCGCTAAATCGATGGGAGGGTTATGAATGTCCACTCTGGTGATTGTCCGGCATGGCCAAAGCGAAGGGAACGCGCGCGGGGAGTTCACGGGTACGAGCGACGTGCCGCTCACACAGGAGGGCTGGTCTGAGAGCAGGCGAGCCGGCTCACTGCTCGCGAACCTCGGCATCTCGTTCGATATTGCGTTTAGCTCTGCCCTCTTGCGCACAGTCGACACTTGCAGAGCGATTTTGAACGAAACCAACGGCGATCTGCTGGAGCCAATCAGGAGAACCGAGTTGAACGAACGCGACTACGGACAGCTCACCGGCATCAACAAGAACGTGGCACGTGAGCGGTGGGGCCAGGATGTTGTCCAGGTTTGGCGCCGCTCGTACAGCACTCCACCACCTGGGGGAGAAAGCATACGGGACATAAGCGCGAGGGTTCTGCCCTTTTTGATAAGCGAAGTGTTCCCCCCCTTGTTGAGAGGGAAATCGGTTCTTGTGGTGGCCCACGGGAATACGATCAGGTCACTAAAGCAGGGCATCGAACGCCTCACGATCCAGGATACGCTCGCTATTGAGTCACCGACCGCCGCGCCAACTGTATACCGGATTGCGTCGGACCTCTCGATCATCGAGAAGACTAACGTCCTGGTTGGTACTGTCTGTTAAGCCTGGCTGGCAGTAGCATCGTTTGTAGTCGGTTGAACTTGGCAATACCGGTGTCTCGAAGCTGTCGATAGCCTTCAGAACCGGCTCGACGTCGGCAAGCGACGCCATCCGGCTCGCCTCACACGTTGCTACTAAATTTTCGTCAGCCGATCTTTCAGCCCAAAGCGGGACAAGACGCATGCTCCCTTTCGAACATGCATCGGAACCCTTTGATCACTTCAAATCAGCGTTCACTCGTGACTTTGCAAAAATGCAGCCCTGCTCCGGTTGAACTGATCTAATTTTAGAGTAATTATTGACTGATTGTCTGACGATGAGTACGTTCGCGCGAATTGCGTTGTGAGCCTTGGAGGAACAGTTACATGAAGCAGGCATATGCGGCGGTCTCGCGCGAAAAGGCGAAGCCCTTGATCTTGGAGTGCATAGGGATTGAGGAACCTCGTGCAGACGAGATTTTGGTCCGCATCGTCGCATCGGGGGTATGTCATACCGACCTGGTGGTCAGGGACCAGGGATATGACGTACCTCAACCTGTTGTGTTGGGACACGAAGGCTCTGGCGTCGTCGAGGCCGTCGGGAGCGCAGTTAAAGATCTTGTGCCCGGTGATCACGTTGCTTTGAGCTACGCCTATTGCGGCAAGTGCGAAAAGTGCCTTTCCGGTACACCTTTCTACTGCGAGGACTTCTTCGGTCGCAATTTCCGCGGCACTCGTCCGGATGGCACCTGCCCGATCCATGATTCTCACGGGAAACAGATTAGTGGCTGCTTCTTCGAGCAGTCGTCATTTGCAACCTACGCCATCGCCAGCGAACGAAACGCCGTGAAGGTTGCAAAGGATGTTCCACTCGAGTTGATCGGACCGCTCGGGTGCGGGCTTCAGACCGGTGCTGGCGCGGTACTGAATTGCCTCAAGCCGAAGCCCGGCTCGTCAATAGCAGTGTTCGGTGCTGGTGCGGTTGGCATGGCGGCTACGATGGCCGCGAAAATCGCCGGATGCGCGACCATCATCGTGATCGACTTGAACGATGAACGGCTGGAACTTTCGCGCGAACTCGGGGCGACGCACACGATAAATGCCCGCAAATTGGACAGCGTTGCCGCGATCAGGAAGATCGTCCCCGCAGGCGTTGATTTCAGCTTGGAATGCACGAGTTCGCCGCGAGTTTTCCGTCAGGCAGTCGACTGCCTTGGTACGCCGGGAACATGCGGTCTCGTTGGCTCGTCCGCTCTCGGCACTGAAGGCACGATCGATATCGGGAACTTCCTTTTCGGCCGCACATTGATCGGCGTTGTCGAAGGACAAAGCGTTCCGTCCGAGTTCGTCCCGCAGTTGATCGAGTATTGGCAGCAGGGACTTTTCCCGTTCGACAAACTGGTTCAGTTCTATGACCTCGACCAGATCAACGAGGCGATGGCTGATTCCGAGAGCGGCAAAGTCATTAAGCCGATCCTTCGCATGAAGCATTAGTTTTGCGAGACTTTTCGAAAGACAAGACGGACCGCGATTAAATGCGATCCGTCGGAACAGCCGTGCTCAAGACGAGATATGGTCGAACGCTGCTTTCGATGCAATCGCGGGCCACATCACTCCGATAGGCCTGCACGAATGATGTGCTGGCAGGGCCCACGCAAAAGCTCTAGGACTCTGCCGGTCAAAGGCGGCCCCCTACAATCACCGGCAGGTAAGTGGCGAGGGCGGCTCCGTTATCCAAGGGGTCCAGAGAACACCTGCGCGCCAAACACTGAAAAGACGTTGCTCCGGCCGACGTGTTCAGCTGACGTGTCCTGGTCCAACAGGTGGCCAAACCGATCGCGCTTTGTCTTAAAATAAGTGATGTTGGACGCGCTAGATGCGGCGATCAGACTCTGGCGAGACGACACGATGACGCCTGACGTTCGCAGCGCCTCTATTTTTGTAGGATTGTTGGTCAGAAGCCGAACGCTGCCGATACCGAGGTCGCGGATGATATCCGCCGCTGCGTTATATTCGCGGGAATCAGATGCGAAGCCGAGTTCCCGATTTGCCTCAAGAGTATCACGACCATGATCCTGCAGGCTGTAAGCCGCAATTTTGTTTCCTAAGCCAATGCCACGCCCCTCTTGCCCACGCATGTAGATCACGCAACCAGCGCCCGCTAACTGGACCGCCCGAAGAGCCATTTCGAGCTGTTGACCGCAGTCGCATCGCATGGACCGGAACGCCTCACCTGTCAGACATTCAGAATGCACCCGTACCAGAACGTCTTCCTTCTCGCACAACTCGCCAAGTGTCAAAGCTAAGTGTTCCGTTCCCGTCAAACTATCGCGATAAGCAATTGCCTTGAAATCCCCAAACCGCGTTGGCATAAAGGACTGCGCGTAACGCTTTACCCTCGTATCACGACTCCTGCAGTACTCAATCAAAGCGTCGATCGTTACTATGTGCAGGCCATGTTCGATTGCGAACTTCTCGAGATCTGGCAGTCGAGACATGGTTCCGTCGTCATTGGCGATCTCGCAGATTACGCCAGCCGGCGCCAGGCCGGCAAGTCGTGCAAGATCCACGGCAGCTTCGGTGTGGCCAGGACGGCCCAGGACACCGAGACGATTTGCACGCAAAGGAAAAATGTGACCCGGTCGCGATAGGTCTTCCGGCCGCGTCTGCGGATCGATGAGCGACTTGACGGTTGCTGCTCGATCTTCGGCTGAAATCCCTGTCGTTGTGCCGTGTTTGCAATCGACGGAAACGGTAAATGCCGTCTGCAGTGAGTCCGAATTACGTGTGACCATCAGGGGGATCTCGAGTTTGTCGAGACGTTCGGCTGGAAGTGGCACGCAGATAAGGCCTCTCGCATATTTCATCATGAAAGCGATGTGCTCAGCTGTTATTTTTTCGGCAGCAACGACTAGGTCGCCTTCATTCTCCCGGTTTTCGTCGTCGACCACGATAACCATCTCGCCCGCTTCGATCGCCTCGATCGCCTCATCTATGCTCGAAAAAGACATGGAATCCTCCTCCTTATTATGGGCTGACGGCGCGACGCGCGGCATCGAGCTCTCTGTCGACAAGCGCGCGCAGGTTCTCAGAAAGAGCATCGTTCTGAAAATCTTCATCGAGAGCGAAAATGAAACGGCTATGTATTTGCGCTTCGAAAAAGTCGAATAAGGCTTCCATCGAGGCTTCGACGAGCGGCTTGTGACTCGATGCTTTACCGGTTGCAAAAGGGATCACATAGCGGCCCTTAAGCGCTTTCATGTCGACAAGGTCGAATAAATGCTTCAGCAACCCAGTGTAAGATGCTTTGTAGACCGGACTACCAACAACTAGCACGTCACTAGCCAAAATATCGTTGAGTGCCGCTTTAACAATCTCAGCGGCGCTGGAGGGCAACACTGTTGCCCCAAGGTGCGGATGAAGGTCGACAAGGTCCCAGCAGCTTGCTTCGTTGCCGGACGCGCGCACCCGATCCACCATGAAGTCTGCTACGGCCCGGGTTTTCGAGGGGCGCGATAAATTCCCCGTTATTACAACAACTTTCATGTCACAGGACTCCCAACATTCTCGCATAAGACAATCTTACAATTTTCACTCACACCGCAATGGAGGTCGTTGAGGACCCGTGGGGGCAAAAATAGTCCTGCGGTGTCCTGAGCCCTCACAACCCGTAATTTCCCAACCTCGAAGGCTGGATTGCTTCGCAGAAGTCTTCTGTCTCGTACGACTTTATTCTCTCAATGGGTGGGCTCGCCGTGCAAGCGCACCTACTGTCTGCAATCCCTGCCGCTTTTACCGACCCAGCACGTTTGCGTTAGAACCTCCTGGACACGGAATGAGGCGTTGCCGCTTGATATACGGTCGCCGTGGCTCCACCTCAGTTACGACAGGTAGTATCCCGGTCACTTACGGGAACTCTGGTGAGCTTGCCTTCGATGGATCATGGGCGAGCCAAGGTTCCGCATGCGATACCCATACGTTTGACATCGGCACACTTCCAGGATCGGTATCGAACGTGCCGGCTCTAACGACTTTGAGCTCCGGGCTGGCCGGCCGCTCCGCATAAACGTGCGAGCCACATACCGAACAAAACCACCGCAGCTTTCCAGGCGTCGATTCGAAGCTATGAAGCGTATCTTGGCCTGTAAGGATCTTGAAGTGCTCGCTTTTCACCTTCGCAGCGGTATTGTGATCAGCGGCGTGTGACTTCCGGCATGTTTGACAGAAGCAATTCCACATGGGTCCATCAATTTCCTGAACCTGGTACGTTACCGCTTTGCATTGGCATGATCCGAAGATTGGCATCGGGTATCCTTTCACTGATTCATTACGTTGATTTCAAATTTCTCGTCGCCGCTAAGCCAGCGTTTGATGTTGCGCGCAGCCTGGCGGATGCGGTGTTCGTTCTCGACGAGCGCCAGACGGACGTAGTCGTCGCCCATTTCGCCGAAGCCGATACCCGGTGCAACGGCGACGTCGGCCTTCTCGACCAGCAGCTTGGAAAACTCCAGCGAACCGAGATGACGGAACTTTTCCGGGATCTTTGCCCAGGCGAACATGGTGGCAGCCGGCGGCGGCACGTCGAAGCCGGCCTTCCCGAAGCTTTCGACCATGACGTCGCGGCGACGCTTGTAGACGTTGCGAACCTCCGCAATGTCGGAACCGTCGCCGTTCAGCGCATGGGTCGCGGCCACCTGGATCGGCGTGAAGGCGCCGTAGTCGAGATAGGACTTGACGCGGGTGAGCGCCGCGATCAGCCGCTCGTTGCCGACGGCAAAGCCCATGCGCCAGCCGGGCATGGAAAAGGTCTTCGACATCGAGGTGAATTCGACGGTCACATCCATTGCACCCGGCACTTCGAGAACCGATGGCGGCGAAGCGCCGTCGAAGTAGATCTCGGAATAGGCAAGGTCGGAAAGCACGATGATGTCATGCTTCTTGGCGAAGGCGACGACGTCCTTATAGAAATCGAGCGTCGCGACGAGGGCCGTCGGGTTCGACGGATAGTTGAGGATCAGCGCCAACGGCTTCGGGATCGAATGCCGGACCGCCCGCTCCAGCGGCGGGAAAAAGCTCTCATCCGGCTCAACCGACATCGAGCGGATCACGCCGCCCGCCATCAGGAAACCGAAGGCGTGGATCGGATAGGTCGGGTTCGGGCAGAGGATCACGTCGCCGGGCGCGGTGATCGCCTGCGCCATGTTGGCGAAGCCTTCCTTGGAGCCCAAGGTGGCGACCACCTGGGTATCCGGGTTGAGCTTGACACCGAAACGGCGGGCATAATAGGCGGCCTGGGCACGGCGCAGCCCCGGAATGCCCTTGGAGGAGGAATAGCGGTGGGTGCGCGGATCCTGCACGACCTCGCACAGCTTGTCGACGATCGACTGAGGAGTGGGAAGGTCGGGGTTTCCCATGCCGAGATCAATGATATCGGCGCCGCCCGCTCGCGCGCTTGCTTTCAAACGGTTGACCTGTTCGAAAACATAAGGCGGCAAACGTTGAATTCTGTGAAAGTCCAGCACACTATTTCCAATCAAATCGCAGATACCTCCCGCGCCGATTATAGAAACCGACGCGGGAGGCTGGGAGGTCTCCTTCCGGAGAACATTCATTACTTCTTCGGCCGCCAAGCTAACGGATCTTCAGGACGTTCGAAGTAGTTTGCAGCGACGTCTGCAGGCCACCAGCCGTTGTTCTTCGGCTCGATCCAATCCGTGGAATTGGGATCGCAATCTTCCTTCAGCACTTCCTTCACGTCATCAATGGTGTAAGGAAGCGCAGGACGAAGAATCGACTGGATCTTTGGTCCCTGGCCTTCGAGCGTTCGCATCATGACGTCCCACACAAGGCGGGCATCAGACCGCGGCGGCCAGAAATGGAAGCTCTTGCTTATGAAATCAGGGTTCTTACGCCAGTAGCAGGCTGCCGAAGCCTCACCCCCGAGCACGATAGGCATCATGTCGCGGCCGGATTGCTGTACTGCGTTCACGACACCGTTTTCTGAAGCGGACTGAACGAGAATGCCATTAACCTCAGCAAGATTGGTGGCAAGAAACTTCTGAACCTCAACCTGGGCGACCTGGTCGGTCCATTTGCCAGCTATCGTGCCTACAATTTTGATACCGGGGAATTTATCGAACGCGTTCTTCGCGCCGATGTCGAAGCTGTCCGATGATGCGAAACCGGGGATGCCCGATACCATCAGGACGTTGCCTTTTTCACCGATTTCCTTGGCAAGCCATTCAGCAGCCTTGTAGCCACCGTCGGTGTTATTCTCTGTGGCATTGATTGCGTAGGGTGATGTGACATAGCCCGAGACTGAGAAGACTGGCACGCCTTTCGAATGAGCATACTCTATGGTCTTGTTAAGTGCGGTAATGTTCGAGCAGCAAATGACGATCGCATCAACACCGTCGTCAACCATCTGCCGCATCTGCTGGATTTGGACAGCGTCTTTGAGGTCAGACTGCGTGACGATTAGATCGGAGACTAGGCCTGCTTCCTTATATCTCGGAAGCAATACGTTGGTGAATTCGTCCAGGATGTTCGCGCGCCAGGTATTACCGGCATATGTGGATGCATAACCAATTTTCCACGGCGGTGGACGTTTTGGAACAAAATCTTTGTACACCGTCCCCCCGAGCGGAATGGCGGGATCGATATTCTCGTAAAGCGCCTTTTGGTCCGGCGGCAACGAATCGAGGCCGTCAGCCTTCGCCACGCCGTTCATGTGATAAAGGCTCGACAGCGTAAAAAGCGCTGCAACGATTTTCTTCAGCATTCAGGGCCTCCTCCCCTTGTGGTTCCGCTCAACCGCCGGCCCCTTTGGCCGCCAGCCGCGAAAATCCTGCCAGAATCTGGCAGAGTTCGTGTCGGGACGGCAATCGCCGTCCCGAGGACTGGTTCAGTTGCGCAGACCGGCTTGCTTGAGCAGCGGCATGACACGGTCGTTAAAGAAGGGAAGTTCCTCGTTGTAATCGACCATTGTCAGCAAGGCGCCGTTGACGCCTGTATTGCTGAGATCCACGAGCTTGTCGGCGACTTGTTCTGGATTGCCGACGATCGGGTATCCACCCCAGCCAGCGACGAAGCGTTCCTTGAATTTTTGATACATTTCGGCAGAATGGTTTTGAGATTGCACCTGCAGAACTTCACAGATGTTCTCGCATGCCTCCCAGTCACCCTTCTGGTTGACGTAGTAGTCGTAGTATTCCTTTGCTTCCTTCTCCGTTTCGCGAACGATAACGGGGCAAGCTGTGAATGTGCCAAGATCACGGTTATATTCAGTACGCGCCAGGTCCTTCACCTTTTTGACCCAGGCAGCGCCGGATTCCATGTCTTGCATGAAGCCGAAGTTGAAGTCGCAGAACTTGGCGGTGAAATGCAGTCCCTTGCCCGAGGCGCCGGCGCAGATCAGGAGCGGGCGACCCGCCTTGTTGTAGGGTTTGGGTTCACTGAAGGCGTCTTTGACTTTGAGGAACTCGCCTTCGAAGGTAACGCCATTGCGTTTCCAGAGCGTCTCGACGATATCCATCCATTCAGTGGCGTATTCATAGCGGGTGTCGTGCTCCATCATAGGAACTCCGAACATTTCCATTTCGGGAGTGAACCAGCCGGTAACGAGATTGAGGCCGTATCGACCCTTCGAGATGTGATCGATTGTTGTCGCCATCTTGGTTGCAACAATCGGGTTTAGCGTCGGAATGTGAGTCGTTGAGAAGAACTGGAGCTTCGTGGTGACCGCCGCGAGAGCGGCCGCCCAGGTGAACGTATCCATGTTCACGCCATTGAAGTTTGAAGGACCGCCAAAACCACGCCAGCGTGCAATCGGCACCATGCATTCCCAACCGGCTGCCTCAAGCTTCTTTGCAATCTCGACGTTGTGGTCGAAGGTAGGTTCGAACGTTGTCTCAGCGAGCGTAATCGCGCATGCATTCGAGCAATTCGTGCCAAATACGCCGAGCTTGAGCTTGTTATCATTGAACATTGGGTTTCCGGCAGCGCGGAAATCGTCTTGTGCGGTCACTGTAGTCCCTCCTCGGGCTGGCAACGGATGATGCTCAGCCCACTCAAATGCGTTGAATAACTAGATGCCCATCTCGTCGAAAACTTCCGCTGCCACGCGGAAGCTGTCGATGGCCGCAGGAACACCGCAGTAAATCGAAACCTGGAGGAAAACCTCCCGAATTTCCTCTTTGGTAAGACCGTTGTTGATTGCTCCGCGAACATGCAGTTTCAGCTCATGCGGACGATTGAGGGCCGAAATCATCCCGAGATTGAGGATGCTGCGCTGCTTGCGCTCCAGGCCCGGCCGATTCCAAATCGCGTCCCAGCAGTATTCTGTGACGAGGGTTTGCATCGGCCAATTGAAGTCGGTGGCTTTGCTGACCGACGCATCAACATAGCCCCCCCCCAAGACTTCGCGCCGGGTCTTTAGTCCGCGCTCAAAGCGCTCTGTGACTTCACGTCCATGAATTTCTCTTGCGGGTGCCATATTGCTCACGCTTTTCTCCTTGCCGCCCTTGGGCTTTCGATGAGTGATGTGATTGGTGGTTAAAGCCACCTACTATGCGGCCGATCCACTGATGGACGACGACCTGACGAGTTGACCGTTTTCGTAGAGAAGCGGCGCGATTGACTCGATGAACCGTGCTTCGAGCACTTCTCCGAGCACAACATCATGCGTTCCAACGTGAACGACATCTTTTAGCTTGCAGACAAACGCCGCCTGCGCATCGGACAGGACCGGCATGCCGTCGAGAGACAGCCACTCGCCGTAATGAAAGCGCTCTTCACCCTTCAATTGCCCACTGAACAGCGGCACAAGATCGGCATGTGAAAGATGCAGCATGTTCACGGCGAACTTCCCGGAGATCTTCAAAGGCTGATTCACCGAAGCCGATTGGTTGATGCAGACAAGAACAGTTGGTGGGTCCGCGGTAACCGACTGGACCGCGGTGGCGGCCATGCCATGACGGACCCCGTTGAGTTCGGTCGTGATCAAGCAGATGGTTGATGTGAACCGACGCATAGCTGCCTTAAAAGCCAACTGCGCCTCAGTGCTGGTATCGGCCATATTGTCCTCCCACGGCCAAATTCGATCGAGCCTAGATAAACAGATCAGCAGACAATCTGTCAACTGGATTTTCACAATTGACAGATTGTCTGCTAAAATGTCTTCTAAGGCACCCAAAAATGAGGAGATGGTCGATGGATTTGAATCAAAGAGTTTGTATCGTCACAGGGGGCGGCAGCGGCATTGGTCGTGCGACAGCCGAGCTTTTCGCAAAGAACGGCGCCTATGTGGTTGTTGCTGATGTCAATGAAGACGCCGCGGTTCGTGTGGCGAACGAGATCGGCTCGAAGGCTTTCGGTGTTCGCGTCGACGTCTCGTCCGCCAAGGACGCGGAAAGCATGGTTGAGAAGACGACCGCAAAGTGGGGCCGGGTCGACGTGCTCGTCAATAATGCCGGGTTCGGAACGACGGGGAATGTGGTGACCATTCCTGAAGAAACTTGGGACCGGATTATGTCCGTAAACGTCAAAGGGATCTTCCTTTGCTCAAAGTACGTCATTCCTGTTATGCGACGGAACGGCGGAGGTTCGATCATCAATACGACTTCCTACACCGCAACCTCAGCAATCGCGGACAGGACTGCCTACGTAGCATCGAAAGGAGCAATATCTTCGCTGACGCGCGCGATGGCCATGGATCATGCGAAAGAGGGAATTCGTGTCAACGCGGTCGCTCCAGGGACAATCGACTCTCCTTACTTCACGAAAATCTTCGCCGAAGCGAAGGACCCCGCGAAGCTTCGCAGCGATTTCAACGCCCGTGCCGTCATGGATCGGATGGGGACAGCTGAAGAGATTGCTGAAGCAATGCTTTTTCTTGCGTCCGATCGTTCGAGGTTCGCGACCGGTAGCATTCTGACGGTCGATGGCGGCTCCTCGATCGGAAACCACCTGGTCAAGTGAAGGAAAGGGCGGCACTCGTCATGCCCTTACATTTGAGGCAGGAACACCGGGTATAAGGCTCCAGCCTCGTTGATCATTGACGTGTTCCTAACCCGTCAATGACAGCACAGAGCTGTTGGCCTAGGCGCAGCTCTTGTCGGACTTGCGGCACGCTCCAGCAAATATGATAGAGAAGGAGAAGGACTGCCGGCGACAACTAGATCTAACAGCGGAAACTGGATCAAGGACATTTCGCAATTTTTGTCGAATAACCCCACGATGTCGGTCAGATGACGTCATGCGAGTGCCGACCTTCCGGAATAGCCGCATGCTGGTTCCGAATGCCCTCTATCGCAACGCTGTCGGCATAAGTTTAGTCCGGAATACAAGGTGATACGATCGTGTCCCGGGAGGTGGTGTAGGTCGCGGCTGATGGCCGTGCTTTCCCGACATGGGTCGGAAGGGGATATCAGCGTGCCACAGCGGGGCAGGCTGATTTGGGGCTCATCTCATTTGGGCCATGGTCTCAAGCGTCATATACTTGGCGCGTTGAACGGCCCATTCGTCATTCTGTTCGAGCAGCAGTGCGCCGACGAGACGGACGATGGCTTCGTCGTTCGGAAAGATGCCGACGACCTCGGTGCGTCGCTTGATTTCGCCGTTGAGACGCTCAATTGGATTCGTCGAGTGCAGCTTTGCCCGGTGCTCTTTCGGGAAGGTCATGTAGGCGAGCACGTCCTCTTCAGCGTCGTCCATGATGGTGGCAAGCTTCGGCACTTTCGGCCTGATTTGATCGGCGACACTGCGCCATTGTGCGGCTTGCTGCCTCCGGGGTCTCCTGGGCAAAGGCCGTCGCGATGAAGGCGGATACGACCCGCCTGCCGCTCTTTCCAGCATGCGCGAGCACGTTCCTCATGAAGTGAACCCGGCACCTTTGCCAAGTGGCATTGAGAACCTTGGAAACGGCAGCCTTGATGCCCTCATGTGCATCAGAGACAACCAACTTCACCCCGCGTAGACCGCGGCGCGTTAGCCTGCGCAGGAATTCCGTCCAGATCGGTTCGGCCTCCGAGGTGCCAACTTCCATACCCAGGACCTCGCGCCGACCGTCGTTATTGACGCCGACCGCGATAATGACGGCGACTGAGACGATGCGGCCGCCACGCCGGACCTTGAGATAGGTCGCATCCACCACAGGTCGTCGACAGAACGAGTCGAGATTCCCTGGATATACGCTTCCTGGATAACGGCCGTCAGAGCTTTCTCTGCCATGCGGCGCGGTTCAAGGAAGCTCGGAAAGTAGCTGCCTTTGCGCAGCTTCGGAATGCGAAGCTCGACGGTGCCAGCCCGCGTCTCCCAATCGCGGTCACGGTAGCCATTGCGTTGAGTGAGCCGCATGGGGTTCTTCACACCGAAGTCAGCACCCGTAGCCGAGCCGACCTCCAACTCCATCAGCCGCTCGGCGGCAAAGCCAATCATCTCACGCAACAAATCTGCATCGGCACTCTTCTCAACAAGGGAGCGCACGTTCATCATGTCATTGGTCATCGGTGATCTTTCCGTCAGGTTGGTCTTGAACAACCCGACCCTAGCGGAAAACACTGATGGCCGCCCGCAAAGCCGATCACCCGCTACAGCGCAACGAGAAGCGCGCGGGCGCTCGGCTTTACTCCCTACCGTCACCTACGCCACGTACTGGGACACGATCGGTAAATGGCCAACGCGGTTGCTTTGTGATCAGCCGTTATCTTCGACGAACCGAATAGCGTCTTGCAAGAAGCTCCGGAAATAGTCAGGATTTTCGCACATCGGAAAGTGCCCAAGCCCCTCCATAACGACATGACGGCTGCCAGGAATGAGGGCCGCTAGCGCTGCTCCGTCTGCAGGCGTCGCAGAGTAGTCATAGGTCCCGGAGAGAAGAACGGTCGGTGTTCGCTTGGCATCAATCTTCGGACCGACGACGGCACCGTCGAACTCGTCGCTGTAGAACGAAAGATCGCCGGGATAAACTCCAGGAGCACCCTGCGAGTAGATCCAACTGGCGCGGCGTCGCTCTTCTTGCGGGCTGAGCGGGCTCATGATTCCGCGGACATAGGCTGAGTTATGAAGCGACCCATGAACGTTGACGTTGTGTTGAAAGGGGTTGCGACGGCCCTTTGACTTCAACGGCGGCTCGACCGCAATTACACCCATTAGACGTTCCGGTCGCTCCGCCGCCAGCACCATGCACATCGCCGCGCCCATAGATCCTCCAACGACGATAGCTCTGTCTCCGACGAGCTGGTCGAGTATCGCCGTGCACCAGGTCAGGTAGAGATCCGTTGTGAGTTGATAGGGCGAGCCGTCCCAAGTTAAAGGAGGCATCGAACGTCCGTGAAACGGCAGATCAACTGAGATCAATCGGTTCGTACGCGCAAACCCAGTGTCGGAGAGTTGCGGTAGAAACTGACGGCCGTCTGCGCCAGCCGTATGGAGGAAAAGGATAGGAGTTCCTGCACCGGCTTCCTCGTAAAAGATATCGTGTTCTACGCCGCCGACCTCTACCCGCTTATAGCGTCCGGTGACCTGTTCAATATTTCGATCGACCTTCGGCGCAACTAGGGGCGGAGACGCTACGACGATTTCGAACAGTCGCTCCAGAGCGGGACGCGCTTGAGCGATTGCTACGGGCGAACCAGATAACGTGAACTCAGGGTTAGCGAGTTGAAAGGCGGTGAACGAATGGTAGGTTGCCGGCGGCGGCACCTGCATAACCTTTTCCCAAGCTCCTTCTGGGGCACTCAGTATGACGTCAGCATTTTCGTCCGCGCCGTCCAGTGCGACTATCCCGCCTCCCACAGCAAGTGATGACTTTTCTGGTCCAACTTGCAACGAGATCCGTGTTGTAAGACCTGGGGTCAGTCGCGGTAGCTCCGGATCTTCGATCGCCAGGGTTACGCGTTTAATCAGCTCGGCATGGGCGCCCATACGTCCTCCCTAACAAAATGATGTTGTTGGGAAGCCGCACTTCCTGTGTCTCACCTCCCATAAGAGAGGTAAGCAGATTTTCAGACAATCTGTCAACCTTAGCCGTCGCCTGAACTTCGTTTTGTGGAACTACTCGGAGGTTTCGACGGGGTTCTTGCTCAAGTAGTCCAACGCCACCTTAGCCGCGATTTCGATATGGCGCTTGCAAAGCGCGGCTGCCCTGTCGCCATCACGCAACGCAATAGCGGCCGCAATCTCTCTTATTTCGAAAACGCTGTTCTGCAGCCGCCCTGGCTGGGTCATCGATGTCATCCGCAACAATGTGACCCGGTTGTGCAACGACGTGAGCATTTGCTTCACAAACACGTTCTTGCTGCCGGTCATCAAACAATCGTAAAAAGCGGTCTTGGCTTCGATGATCCGCGTTCCGGAACCGCTCTTGGCTGCGGCTTCGAACGCTTCCACGGTCTCGAGGAGAGCAACGATCTCTTCATTCGAACCGTTCTCGGCGAACTCCTGGCCGGCAAAGCTTTCAAGCAGCGCGCGTACACTATAAAGCTGCCTAGCCTCCTCGTAGCTGATAGTGCTGACAACCGGCCCCCGATGCGGATAGCTAGTAATAAGCCCTTCAGCTTCTAACTGGCGTAGCGCCTCGCGAACTGAAGTTCGGCCAACCCCGATAAGTTCGCACAACTCGCGCTCCACCAGCCGCTGCCCGGGCTTGAAACGGCCACTTGAAATAGCCTGCCGGAGCTTATCCTCAACAAGGATTCGAAGAGAGGCGTTTTGACGTCTAATCTGGAGGTCGATCGTTCCCATTCACAACAAACCTTCGATGAAATTTCTAGTGACGCACAGAATCAATATACTGCCGGAGCGTTTCGTAGGACAACCCGATTGTCTGCAAACAGCAAAAAATTTCAATCGGTTTATTGTGGGTCACAGGAGAACTCTAGCGAACTGGAGGTCTGGCGCAAGGGGAGAAAATTTCTGTAGCACCTCAGGGTCATGACCCGGAATGATGAGTCCGTTTGCTCCGGCAAGGACGCGGAGCTTGTTGTAACCCTCGATGACCTCTAGGTAATCTGCAAACAGGGGAAACGCGCCGTCATTTTCAAGATAGTGCTGGAAATGAAGCGCGTCGGAAGCGATAACCAGCAAAGCGCCGCCTGTTGCCACCGTAACAACTTGCAAACCTTTCGAGTGACCGCCAACCAGATGCACCCTGCATCCAGGAACAATTTCCCCATCCCCATCATGGAACCGTACCCGTGACTGAAAAACGAGCCGGACCGCGTCGACGACACCTTCTGTAGCAAAAGGCCGACGCATTCGCTCATGGCACATACACCGCCCCGTTCCATACGCCATCTCCCGATCCTGAATGTGAAAAGTGGCGTTAGGAAAGGCCGGGAGGTTTCCGGCGTGATCGTAGTGCAGGTGTGTCACAACGACATCAGTAATTTCGCTGGATTTGATGCCAAGGCTGCTCAGTGCTGCCACCGGATGGATCAAGAGGGTCCGCCCTCTGGCCGCGCCCTCTCCGGCTTCGAAACCAGTGTCAACAAGAATTAATCGGTCCTCGAGACGGATCAGCCACACGAAGTAGTCGATTTGTGATGGACGATCATGAATGTCATTCGTCTCTAGTATCAGGTCACTTACTGGTCTTTGCGCGGTGCCGTAATGGATGGCGAGCACTGTCCACTCGTTCAAGAGAATTCTCCCCGCCATCAGTCCATCAAGACTAGGTGTCGATTGATCTCGGCCCTGTCAAGACGGTCGAAAACCTCATTGATCTCATCAAGGGGGCCAGTGCTCGACAGCAATTTGTCCACTGGCAGCTTACCTTTGAGGTAAAGGTCGATATAGCGGGGTATGTCGCGCGATGGCACGCAGGAACCCATATAGCTGCCCTTGATCGTTCTCTCCTCTCCGACCAACGGCAAGGGCGAAACCTCGAAACGGGAATTTGCGCTGGCCAGTCCGGCCGTAGCGGTCATCCCTCCGCGCCGGGTAATCTCATATGCAAGCTCGAATGCCTTTTTGGATCCAGCCATCTCTATCGCGTAGTCTACCCCGCCGCTTGTCGCGCCTTTTACTTGGGCAACAATATTCGGCGAGGTGGCCAAAAAAGTCTTCGTCGCTCCCAGCTCCTTGGCAAGATCCAGCTTCGCTTGGATTAGGTCGATCGCCACGATATCGCTTGCACCGCTCGCAACAGCGCCAAGTATCGCCGAAAGGCCTACGCCGCCGAGCCCGATTACCGCCACACTACGGCCTGGGCGGACCCCACACGTGTTCATCACAGCTCCAACGCCGGTCATAACGGCACAGCCGAAGAGAGCAGCTGTCGCCAAATCGATATCTTTGGTCACTTTGACTACCGAGCTCGCCGACACGACAGCATATTCGGAAAACGCAGAAACGCCGCTATGGTGGTTAATTTCGTATCCTCTCAAACGGATGTGCTTGCCGCCGGATAGAAGCGTTCCTGCAGCATTGGCCTGGTAGCCCGGTTCGCAGAGGCTGGCGCGGCCTTCAGCGCAATATGAGCAATGGCCACAAACCGGCAGAAATGACATGACTACATGGTCACCAACCTCAACCTTCTCGACACTCGGTCCGATTGCTGCGACGACGCCAGATGCCTCATGGCCTAGAGCGACTGGAAGCGGACGCGGTCTGTCCCCATTGATTGCGGACAGGTCAGAGTGGCAGACACCGGCAGCCTTGATCTTGACCAACACCTCCATGGGGCCAGGCGGCGTCAGTTCCACAAGCTCAATCTTAAGAGGTTTCGAATTTGAATAGGGCTTCGGCAGACCCGACTCCCTGAGGATTACCGAACGCATCTGCATCTTTGAAATTCCTTATCGATGTGCAAGCAACTGCATTGGAGAGGGGATATAGCGGAATCCGTCTCCGTTTCGCACCACATGCCCGGCACCTGGCCATGCGAAGTGATAGGACATTACCGCAATGCGATCTGTCGCCAGCATATCAAGCACGCGCGTGCGGGATCTAGCTGACAGCTTCGGGTCCGTGTCGTATCGGAATTCCATCATCGGCCTCTCCATCAACAGGATATGATGGTGCGTAAGGTCGCCGAGAAAACAGAGGCGATCGTTTCCCGACTGCAGCATAAAACAATGATGACCGAGCGTGTGGCCGGGGGCCGAAATCGCGTGAACGCCCGGCAAGAACTCCTCGCCGTCTTTGAAAAAGAAGGTCCGATCCTTGTGGGGAAGCAGGTTTCGCCGAGCGTTATCGATTTGAAATTGAAATGAAGAATCGATCGACGACCCGTCCGTCCAGTCCGTGAAGTCTCGCTCACTGATGAAGATGTCGGCGTTCGGGAAATTTAACCTTCCATTGGCATCGCACAGACCGCCGATATGATCGATATGGGCGTGCGACAGAACCACCGCATCGATCTCCGTCGGATCTCGACCTGCCTCTCTCAGGCTGGCTAGGAGTCGACCTGTGGTGGGCCCGAAAGCTTTGGAAGACCCCATCCCGGTATCAAATAGAATTGTTCTTCCATTTATCTCAACAAGCGGCACGTTTTGCTCGAGTACAACTTTGTTCGTTGGCAGGAAATTGTCCTCTAGCATCAGGCTGACCGTGCGTGGCTCTACCCCCAAGAAGTTCAGGCGAGGATCTCCTAGCTCTAACGGCCCGTCGGACAGTACCGTGATTTTTCCATCGCCAAATTCGAACGGATAAAAATACGGAAGCTTGGCCAGGTGATGCATACTAAGAGACACTGATTTTCCTCCCATCAGGTGCTTGGCGACATTTTTGGCAGATTGTATGATAATCTGTCAAATATTTTTGAAGAAAGCCATATCGAGAGCGACTGCCTTGCTTTAGGAGCCGGTGTACCGCGTTTTCCCCGGCCTACCGAATGCCGCGCAGTAGGAGCAGAGCATTCGAGAATGCGGCTCGCGGGGCCGCACAACGCATGGTCGTTGACCCAGCGTTGCCCCCTGTTCCGCGAAAAACCGCAGACATTCAGAGATTGACGAGGCTCAAGTTGAGTTGTCTCACAGCGCGCACCGCATCACCGTCCATCAGACAGGTGACATTTTCCCTTATTCGCGCTCATCATCGCGAAGCGGCGTAACGATCTGAAACGAAGCCGGTGGCGGACGCGCGCACCCAAAGAGCGATCAATTCCATCTTCGGCAGGGCCTTGCTGTAAAAGAAGCCTTGCGCCGAACCGCATCCGTTCGCTGCGAGAAATGCTGCCTGCTCGGCGGTCTCAACACCTTCCGCCACCACGTCCTGCCCAAGACATTGTGCAATGGACAGAATCGCTTTGACCAATTCTTCGTTCCTTTTGTCCGAGCTATTTATGAATGACCGATCGATCTTCAGCGTGTCGATCGGGAAGCGGGCTAGATAGTTGAGCGCCGAGTAACCGGTGCCAAAATCATCGATAGCAATCGAAAATCCCATTTGACGCAGCTTAAGAAGCGTCTGCAGGGTCTCGCCCTTCCGATCGAGAAGCAGACTCTCCGTGATTTCGATTTCGATCCATTCCGCGCGGCAACCGGTTTCACCGAGGATTGCAGCGATCTCGTTTACCAACCGTGAGCATTGGAATTGCTTACCCGAAAGGTTGACTGCAATCTTGTGCAGGTGGTGGCAATCGGCGTTCAGCTCCTTCGCCGTCTTGCACGCTTCACGCAGCACCCATCGCCCGAGTTCAACGATCAGCCCGGTATCCTCAGCGACCGGAATGAATCGAACCGGCGGAATCATGCCCATCTCGGGATGAGGCCATCTCAACAACGCTTCCGATCCTATCATTACGCCGCTGTCCAGAAGCACCTTGGGCTGGTAGTGCAGCTCCAATTCTTCGCGCTCGATAGCGCGGCGCAATTCAGATTCCAACTGCATGCGCTCCTCCACGCCCACAGTCAAATCCTTCGAATAAAAGCGAAAACTGTTTCTCCCCGAGCGTTTGGCAAGATACATCGCAGAGTCGGCGTATTTCACCAGATCGTTGACATCTGTGCTGTCGTCGGGCGAGATCGCGATGCCTACACTGCATGACACGTAGACTTCCTTGCCATCCAATAGGAAAGATTCCTTGAATCTCTCGAGGATCGAGCACGCAACCCAATCGAGATCGTCGGTTGTCTGGATTTCCGGCAACAGAATCGCGAACTCGTCGCCGCCGAGACGCGCAACCGTGTCGAGATCGCGGACAGATTTCTTAAGCCGGGTAGCGACCTGGCAGAGTAGTTGATCACCCACAGGGTGACCCATCGTATCGTTCACGACTTTGAAATGGTCGATGTCAATCAGCATTACCCCTGTCCGCCGACGTTGAGACGACGCGTCACTGACGACCTTTTGCAATCGCTCGTTAAACAGCAAGCGGTTCGGCAAAGAAGTCACCGGATCGTAAAAGGCCATTTGCCTGATTTTTTCCCGCGAGGCGTTCAGTTCCGTGACATCGCGAGAGACCCCGAGGACTCCTGTAACCTCTCCCCCGGCGCCGAGGACCGCAAGTTTACGTGTTTCGAGAAGAATGGACTGACCGTTCTCCGGGGAAACCACCCAATTCTCGTCGATAAGTATGCCACCGGCTTCGATCGTGGCCTCATCAGATTTTCCGGAAATGTGAGCTCTCTCAGCCCCGAACAATTCAAGGTCCGTTTTTCCAACGACCTCCGCCTCCGATTTCCCGGTCAGCCGCTCAAATGCATGATTGCACAACAGGTGTACGCCATCGACATTCTTTACCCAAACCATGTCAGGAATGGTTTGCAGCACACTTAGCAATTGCGTCCGCACGGAGTTGATGGCGTCTTCCGCCTGCCTTCGTTCCGTGACATCACGCGAAAATGCCAGGAGCGTGGTGGCGGCGTCAGGATCGGCGCTTGGTCGTCTAGCCACCGACAACTCGAACCATCGGGTCTCGCCGTTTGGCAAGGATACGCTAATGCATCGACCGTAGGCAACTCCTTCACTGCTTGCAGTTCGAAGCGCCTCCATTGCAATAGCCGCTTGATCAGGCGCAAGAACTTGGTCGACCGTCCTACCCAGTAGCATTTCCCGCTGCTGGGCTAGTAGTTCGGGATTTCTGGTCCAGACCTGAAGATATCGCCCATCCTCGTCGACCTCAAACAGAACGTCTGGAATAGCGGTGACGATCCCTTGGGCTAGTTCGAGAGCGTTTTTGAGTTCCTGCTCCGCCAACTTGTGTTCGGTTATGTCGATGATAACGCCAATCAGACCCGCGGGCTCGTCGTCGTGACCTCTGAAAACTGCCTTGTTGCAGACAACATCCAGGATGGCGCCGTTTGCGAGAGCGATCTTACGCTCGGAGACTTGGGCTCCACCCCTTTCAAGAAGGCCTTTCTCTTCAATAGAATAAATTTCCGCCAGTTGCGTTGAACTGAGATCAAAATCTGTATTCCCGATGATCTCGTCGCGCGAGCGACCGAGGAGATCTTCGAAAACCTTGTTGCAACCGACATAGCGACCGTGCAGATCTTTGAAGAAAATTGGGAGGGGCAACACGCCGATCAATGCTTCAAGCAGCGCTCCTCGGTCGGCTGAGGTATCATGATGCAGCGCTTCGTCTCTCCGGCGATTGCGCCTTTTCTGAAAAAAGGAGCGTTGCCAAAGCGGTTGTAAAGTCGAATTCATCGTGAAGCTCCTTACCGAGGGCCAAGACAGATGCATCATCCATCCGATCAGGAATTCCGGGAACGCCACCCAAATCATTCGAGCAACAAATTGATGCAGATATGTCAGTAAGGCGTCGAACCGCGCGTCGGCCTGAGCCGGATAGTGCGGTCGGAAATGAACTTTGCTTTCACATTCGAAGCAACAACCTTCGCGGCAGCACGTAGATTGAAAGGCGCAATGAGTATGTTGTCCCGTTTGGCGAGAGGAGGGCCGGAGTAAGAATGCTACCGCGGAGCAAATATGTTCGTTGGAACCGGATCGCTTGTCTCATGTCTCCTGAGGCGACCCGGGCATTTCCCAATTTGAACTGTCATTCCTTAGCGCAGCCTACCTTGCACGAGAGCCGATCATGAAGGCACCGCATTCCACACAGACCCCGCATGCGATCTTCAATCGGCCGGCTTCCAGGAGAGCGGATCCGCTGGGTTATCGAAATATTTAGCAGCAGCGCTGGCAGACCACCAAGCTGTATTCTTCGGCTCGATCCAATCCTCAGAGTTAGGATCGCAATCAGCTGGCAAATCCGCCATTACATCCTCTATGGTACTGGGAATTGCTGGCCGCAGGATTGTCTGAATTTTGGGGCCCTGTCCCTCAAGAGTTCGCATCATTACGTCCCATACGAAACCCGCCTCAGAGCGCGGCGGCCAGAAATGAAAACTCTTGCTTACGAAGTCGGGGTTCCGTCGCCAGTAACAGGCTGCCGAAGCTTCGCCCCCTAGAACGATTGGGATCATGTCGCGCCCGGACTGGCGCACCGCGTTGATAACACCATTCTCAGCTCCCGACTGAACGATAATACCATCAATTCGACCGGGATTCGCTGCAAGGAATTTTTGCACCTCGGCCTGCGCGACCTTGTCTGTCCACTTCCCGTCGACATGACCTACGATCTTTATCTCGGGATAATACTCCAGAGCCTTCTTTGCGCCGACGTCAAAGCTGTCCGAGGAGGCAAAGCCGGAGATCCCCGAAACGAGAAGCACATTGCCACTTCCTTCGATTTCTTCAGCGAGCCACTTCGCCGCCTCAAACCCGCCTTGCATGTTGTTCTCAGTTGCGTTGACGGCGAACGGCGATGTTACGTAACCAGAGTACGAGAACACAGGCACTCCTTTTGAATACGCATACTCTATCGTAGGATTAAGCGCCGTGAGGTTCGAACAGCAGATAATAATTGCATCAACGCCGTCGTCTACCATCTGCCGCATCTGCCTGATCTGGACAGCGTCTTCAAGATTTGACTGGGTGACGATGAACTCGGAGACCAGCCCCGCTTTCTTGAAAGCTGGAACAATCTTGTTTGTGAACTCATCAAGAATACTCGCACGCCAAGAATTGTCAGCATATGTCGATGCGTACCCAATTTTCCACGGCGGTGCTCGCTGTGCCTTAAACGTGCGGAAGACAGATTCACCTGTAGGCAACTTTGGATCGAGCAACTCGTAGGTTTTTCGTTCCTCCCGCGGCAATTCCGTAAGGCCACCGGCGGCCGCTACAGAAGGGATCACCAAGCCGGTGATTAGAATAATGGCTCTTGTAATTTCACGTATGCGCACGGATTTGATACCTCTCGTGTCTCTGAGCATTGCAAAGCAGTTGATCTCTTGAAGGTTGATCGGCTCTAGGTGGGTTTTTTACAGTCAGACGGGCGGCGAAAGGGAGACCAAGAGCCTATGGCCGGATTTCGCTTCCGTAAGCGGATTTCCCTTCAGTAGAACGCCGCTATCACAGTGGCCATCCGACGCGTGGCAGTCCCGTTCGATGCGTAGCTTACGCCACTAACCTAACCCGACGCGTCGACTTATCTTCGGTCAATTTGAATGAAGCGAGCCGCTCGCTGAGTTCGTTAGTCTGATCCGAGAGAGTCTTTGCCGCGGCATTTGTCTGCTCGGCCATGGCAGCGTTTTGTTGTGTTCCCTGGTCAAGTACATTGACGTTATTGTTGATCTCGGCGAGGGACGCCGCTTGCTCGCGGCTCGAATTGACGATTTGATCAATCCGATCGGAAATCTTCAAGATCGACGCCGTTATGTTGTGTAACGCCTCACCTGCTTTCCCCACGTAATCTGAGCCGATCGCCACCTCCGAAGAGGATTCCGAAATCAGGTGGCGAATCTCGCGGGCTGCAGCTGATGATTTCTGGGCAAGTTCGCGCACTTCCTGGGCTACGACTGCAAAACCCTTTCCGGCATCTCCAGCACGAGCCGCCTCGACACCAGCATTTAGTGCCAAAAGATTTGTCTGGAACGCAATCGTATCGATCAAACCAATGATTTGGCCGATCTTGTGGGACGCGTCTTCTATTCTGCCCATTGCGTTGATCGCATCGGTCACAATGGTTGCCGCACCCTCGGCGTGTTCTTTAACAACGGACACGAAAGCCTGGGTTTCATAGGCATTCTCGGATGATTTTCTGACCGTGACCGTCACCTGTTCGACGGCGGCCGCAGCCTCCTCCAGTGAGGCGGCTTGCAATTCAGTTCGCCGCGACAGATCATCTGAGGCTTTGAAAAGCTCGCTGGTTCCCCATTGAATTTGATTGGTATTCTCGTCGATATGAGACACTGTCTCTCTCAGGATCGAAAGCGAGTGATTGAAATCGCGCCTCAGCGGCTCAAGATTGGGATGGAATTGGCGGTCAATTTCTTGAGAGATGTCGCCACGCGCCAATCGAGATAACGCCTCTCCTAGAATGGTGACGGCAGTTGCGACCTCCTCCTCCATCTGAGCGCGTTCGCGTTCACGATCCATCCGCTCCTGTTCAACGGTTTTCCTATCGGCTTCCGTTCGTGTCTCGATGTCCATCTTCGAGACAGCATTTTCACGGAAAACCTCGAGTGCGCGAGCCATTTCACCTATTTCGTCTCTCCGGTCACGTCCGACAATCTGCGATCGAAGATCGCCCTTTGCCAGCTCTTGCATGCGCTTCGCGATCCGTTCGATCGGGGCGCGAAGTGTCGCCATCAGGCCGGCGCCAGCCGCCAAGGCTACCAAGACGCCGGACACTGTGGCGATAGTTGACAGCAAGCGGGCAAGATTGCTTTCATTGCGAGCATCGTTTTCCTGAGTTGCTGCAAAAGTTACGAGGTTTTTCCAGATCTCCTGACCGGTTTTGTCCGCCTCAGAATATTGCGCTTGGCGGGCTTCCGCTATCTTGACCAGCTTCTCTGTGTTCTCTTGGATAGAATCCACCTGGGCGAATAGATCTTCCTGCATTTTATCGAAGCCAGATATCGAGCTGGCAACGCCTCCAACTGCCACGGTGTCACGCGCCAATTTTGTAAGTTGCTCAACGAGGCGCTGCTGATTCTCTGCGTTGGCTGTACGGAACAGGTTATTGATTTCGATTTCGATCGAATCGGCGTCCTGGCCGATCGTTGTCGCCGTCGCAACAAGCATTTCGGAATCCGTCAACGCTTTATCCAACGCCCGGATCGCATTTGTTCCTTCAATCATGTGCTGGATCGCATCCACTCGCAGGTTCGTCGCAAAGCTCTGTAGGTCAGAGCCGGCAAGCCGTGTGGAAGGGTCGACAAATTCGGGGTTGGCGATTAGCTTGGCGATAGTCCTCTCAATTTTAGTAACGGCCTGCTCGTCAGCAGTCGAGACTACCCGCTTAACTGTTTTTAGCGACTTTTTGATCACAAGCCCTTGCTGGGCGACAGTCGGAGGCTGCTTCGCTCCGTCCGGCAAGCTCACCAAGTCTTCCGCCATGTGTTGCATAACTGATGCCGTATCGAGTGAGCGGGTAGCCTCCCGGAGCATGGTTTTCCCGGAGTTCTCCTGATTGCGTACTTGTGAGCGCACATCAACCGCAGCCAATTTAAGGGCGCCTCCGACCTCCTTGATCTTCGACAAGTTGGAAACAATGTCGCTGCGAACGGATTCCTCGTCATTATGCAAAGACCACATGCGGCCGATGCTGCCCGAGATAACGGACATTGCCGATACACTGTTTTCGAGCGCACCAGTTTCGCTCCCGCTACCTGCCGCCGCTTCCTGGAGCGACTGCATGGTTGCGCTCTGCCCGTTTAAACTTGTCAGCGCCTCATCTCGGTACTCCGTTGAGCTTTGCGCCAAAAAGCGGTTCATGCTTTCCGCGACACTTCGAAACCCGCTCAAGGTCTGAAGAACCTCATTTGAAAGCCGAAGACGAGACTGAAGCAAGCCAGTTGCTTTTAAGCCGACCCCACCAACTGCCGCCAATATCAGGATCAAGGGTACAAGTACCAATAACACCTTTGCTCTTATGGTAAAGGTGGATAACAGGCGATCGACGAACATACTTACCTCCAAAGGGCTCAAACGGTGCTGGGGCCTCGCTTTTGGAATAGTAATGTTTGAGCCTGAACGAACATGGATAAGAGTTTCACTAAAACAATCGAAACTTTTTTACGTGTTGTTAGGATTTGACCTCTTACCCATTGCGTCTTTCGAGAAACTTAACGGAAGGTTAATACCTGCAGATTTGCCGGATCAGAACGTGGGAGTGGATCTATCTGCACCGAGGATCGATCTCCAGCACGTTCCCTGTCAGCTTTCCGGACAGTTCCGAATTCGCCAGGAATTGCACGGCGTGGATCACTGTTCGAAGCACGTCATTTTCGCTTGAAGACGTAGAGTTCACATCGCTGGCGTGTACAGCATTTATCCTCAGCCCGGAACCGAAATATTGCCTAGCAATTGCGGAGGTAGTAGTGCGCAACGCCGCTTGAAGGACGGCTTCTGCTTCCAGCGAGGTCGTCTCTTCGAACCATGCGACGTCCACTACGGCAAGCTCCGCGCCCTGAAGTCGAGAGCTAAAGGCACCTGTAACTCTGATTAGATTGGATACGGCATCAAGCCCCAGATTCGCGCTGGATAGCGATCCCGTTACAGTTTGGGTTGTTTCATTTCTGCGGAAAACTATGTTCACCAGAACGTCGACCCGTCTCCAGCGCAAATACACCTGGTCAGCCATTGAGTTGACGTAAACGTCTCTGTTCGGGTTGACTTTGACCGGTAAAAAATTGTTTCCCTGGCCTTCAGCCAGGGAGGCGAAGTCGGCGGGATTGGCGTCGCCTACGGCGACCCGATAGCCTTTTTCTATAAATGAGCGCGCCAAACAAAGACCAACAGGATTTGACGCGCCTATCAAGACACAGACTTTTTCCCCAGGAGAAATGTTGGCGTCACTGTCACGTTCAACCAGTACCTCGGTCGATGGAGTATGACACGCCTTGTGAGTCAGAGACGCTTGTATCACGCGCCGGTCGCCGCTTCCGGCAGATTAAGAAGGTCGACAATTTGTGCATTTTTGGCCAAGTTTAGCACTTATAACTCCCGGTCCGTCGCTGCGTCTCCCGCGAACAAGCAATGCGCGGGCGATATAGTAAAATTTTTGTCCGACAATCTGTCAATTCCTTTTTTGCGATTTTCGGCGGACACATGTCGAGACCGGCGTCATTTTGAGGCCTCATGCACGCAATGCCGTAAGCATCGGTATTCCGACACCCGGTTGAGTTTGATGTGGTCTTTCCTGTTAGTCTTCTCTCGCCGCCACGTTCCGATTTGATCGCGCTTTTCGCGTTCGCGCGGCACAGACAACAGCACGCCTATGGCAGCACAAGCTGTTTGACCATCATCAGGTTTCGTCCTTAAGCTCTTCTTTTGCCCAATCAGACGCCCGGAGTCCGTACCCGCTAAGAAGAGCGCAAAGTCAACTCAATGCGACGAGGCGCGGCTTACGCATTGATATTTGCCGCGACCGCCTCGCTTAGTAGGCCAAAAGAACTCGTCGACGTCTTTGCGTCTCCGAGTGTTGAGCCTGGAGCGTGCCTCTCTTATACGTCATAACCGAAGTATGCTGATGCGCAGGTTAAGAGGACCAGCGTGTGGCGAAATCGTGGGGCCATCCTACAGCACAATCATTTTTCTCCGTGTCGACTCAACGGCCTCCAAGGTCGGTTGGCGTAGGTTCTCTCCCACTCATAGCACTCCCACCCTTCCCGTGACGGGCTGCGATCGAAAGCAGCCCGTCACCCCTCGCCTTGGGAGGCATCTTTAGATTGATTTGCCGTGCGGGAACTCCACTAGAACCGTGGCAGATTTCCCTGATGCTGCCTTGCCTTTGATCAGGAATAGCATTAACGTATATCAGACAATCTGTCAATCTGTTCGAGGCTTGTGGAAGCCAGTCATCGCATCATTAGAGGCTTCCCAACTGCAGCGCTGAAAAACTAGGAGGCCATCTCGAGCGGGAGAACGTGGATGTCGGTGCTGGTGATGATCCGCCATGACGAAAGCCTAGGGAATGAGAGATTCAACCGGCCTCCACAAAGGTCCGAATCGGTCATGTACGCGATCAAAATCGCTCGCACGCCATCCGGTCTCGAGCTTTGAAGGTTTGGAAAACTAGTCCCGGCATGTGCGAGTTGGTGTTCATAGATAGGTTTATATTGGATGACCGAAAGTTTGTTCAGCAAGCCCGATGAAGGGACCTTAGTGAAAGACAACTTTATCGAGGGCTCCGATCCCGAACGTCTTTTGCCTTTGATATCATCGCCCCTGGCGTCCTCTGACCTTGCTCAACACGACAGTAGATCGCTTAACTCTCGCTGCAGTCGAATTTCCCTTGATGGTTTTGGCGTTGCGGATGCCCATCATGAAGGGGCGTTCTCGGTCATGATAGATTCCCCAGTTGACGTCGTAACGGTCTTCCTGCCGGCGTCCGGGAATGCAGTCTTTCATTGGTCTGGGCAACAGGTAGAGTCGCCGCATGTTGCAAATGCTCCGCTGAATGCCCGACAAGATGGCATAAGATCTCAACTGTCATTGACGATCGATACGCAATCCTTGCGTGACAAGCTTTCTCGCATGCTCGATCGGACGATCAGCGGAAATCTGCAAATTCAGCCGACCCTTGATCTTGCATCGAGCGCGGGAACGCTCATGCGAGAACTAGCCCTGTCTGCCCATCGCGGCCTCAGTGCCGGGGGGGCTCTGCGACAATGCCCGTCGGCCTATAGCTCGCTCCTCGACGCGATAGAGTACCTTTTGATCGAAAGCTGTATGCATCGCTATACCGATGAACTTCGTCGTCCGTCTCCGTCTCCCACGCCTCGCCACGTGAAACGGGCAATGGAGTTTATGGAAGAGCATATGGCTCAACCCATTTCCCTTAACGATATCGCCGCTGCGGCCAAGGTCAGCGTGCGGACTTTGCAGCACGGCTTCCGACAATTTCGTAATACCAGCCCCACAATGCACCTCCGAGACTTGCGTATGTGCGCAGCTCGACAGGAACTGCTGCAAAACGGCGCTAAAATCAGCGTTTCGGAAATAGCGCTTAAGTGGGGCTTCACACACCTCGGCCGTTTTGCTGCAGAGTACAAGAGACGTTACGGCGAACTGCCATCTAAAACAGTGCATATGAGCGATGTTCTGCCGCATAGGCGATCTATGTGTGCTTCGCAGGCCTCTCCGCCCGAAAGCTGACCCGGAAATAGCCCTTCGCGATGGCGCTGTGGTTCGCAGCGCTCCACCGGGCTATACCATCGCTGCGCCCTTAATTTTTCGGTCTGTCGCCACAGACGGTCAGCAGCCGAGCGTACAGTGCTTCAAGGTGATTGGTGATTTGGATCATTTGCAGCCGCTCTTGCTCCAGGCGCTGCGACTGTGCATCTTCGTGGCTTTCTAAGTGGGTATCTGTCTTAGCCTGTTGCCCGAAATTGATTGCGATAACTTTGGACATCTTCGAACTCTCGTTGAATTTCGTTAATACTCCGCGTCTTGAAGGAAGACAGTCGCGGAAGGTGAAAAAGCAAAAGTCTGCTAGGCAGCTGCGATGCGTCCTGATTGGTGCCAAACCTTTGCTCAAAACTAAGGAAGCATTCCATCCCTTGTTCAAGCGGAGTGATTCCGTAGCTGAAGGTTGGGTCGAAGTCGCGCCTAAGTCCGAACCGGTTGGATCCGATCGCCGTTGATCGATAGAATGCCAGAGACCTGATCGACGACCGGGCCGATGATACCATCTGCTACCTCAACGACGACAATGGCGCTGTGGCTAGACCGATGGGATTGGTTATCTCGGCAGCAAGCTCTATCACCGGAATGACAGAACCGGCAGATCCCTGAACCGAGAACATGCGTTAGGGGCAGCGGCGTCGCCTCTGCTAACCCCCGGATTTCCGGGATCAACGTCGTCTTCATGCAGAACTGCTGGCTGCCAGATGGAAACCGATAATATCCTGCGGTGAATTATGACATGATTCATTAAAACTCTTCCCATTCCTTAGTCGCGACAGCGGCTGTAGTACGTCCGCCGAAGGCGCCGGCAAGCTTCTGGGAGAGGGCACGCGCTGGCGAGGCGGCCGGCTTACCGTTCTGGTGGGCAACACGCCGTACAACAGTCGAACCGTCGAGCCTGAAGCGCGCAATAAGCCGCGCCAGATTGGAAGCCTCATCCGCCAACCGGTTGGTGGCCGCCGTCGATTCTTCCACCATCGCCGCATTCTGCTGGGTCGTCTGATCCATCTGGTTGACCGCAGTGCTGACTTCCGCCAGCCCGGTCGATTGCTCTCGTGCCGCCGTCGAGATCGTATGAACGTGCTCGTTCACCTTGATCACGTGGCCTCGGATTAGACCAAGGGCATCGCCTGTGGCCGTTACCAGCCTGACCCCAGTTTTGACCTCGTCGCCGGACCGGTTGATCAGCGCCTTGATATCCTTGGCGGCAGTGGCGGAGCGCTGTGCCAGTTCACGCACCTCCTGAGCCACAACGGCGAAACCCTTTCCAGCGTCACCCGCACGCGCCGCCTCGACGCCGGCGTTAAGGGCCAAAAGATTGGTCTGGAAGGCGATCTCGTCAATGACGTTAATGATCTGGCCGATTTCATCCGAGGCCTGCTCGATGCGGCCCATGGCGGCGACCGCGTCTTTGACAACCGCGCTCGACTGCTCGGTGCTTCTGCGTGCCTCATCGACCATATGGCTGGCTTCCGTGGCTCTTTCTGTCGAGCTTTTTACCGCCACCGTGATTTCCTCAAGCGCCGAAGAGGTCTCCTCCAGGGCCGCGGCTTGCTGTTCCGTGCGCTTTGAAAGGTCGCCTGAGGCGATGCGCATCTCGCCGGCTCCGCCGTTGATCGTGTCGACGGCGGAGCGAACCTCGCCTAATACGGATCGAAGGGCTGCCATGGTGGCGTTGACATTACTCTTCAGTTCACCAAAGGCTCCCTGAAACTCGCCGCACATGTTTTCCGTCAGATCCCCATCGGCAAGCGCTGAGATAACTCGGCGAGTTTCGGCGATGCCCCGGTCAACAGAGGTGACCAGCTCGTTGACGCTTCCTGCAAAACGGTCGAGAGCCGCATCGCCGTATTTCTTGGTGATGCGATGGGTGAAGTCACCGGCTACGGCGGCTGACACCACCTCGGCAATGCTCGACTGCAAGTCGGCGCTCTTGGCCTGCAACGCGGCCTCCTGCGCGTTCAGATCGCGGGCCTTGATGCTGTTTTGCTTGAATACCTCAACGGCTCTCGACATCTTGCCGATTTCGTCGGCGCGCATTGCGAAAGGAACCTCAGTGTCGAGATTACCATCTGCCAGTACGCCCATCGTGGTAGTCAACCGCGAGATCGGATCGGTAATCTTCCGGATGCAGTAAAGCAGGGCTATAATGCCCGTCGTAGTTGCCAGCGCCATGGCAAGAATGGTGACCAAAACCGTCGATGAAACGGCGCCCATCGTGTTTCCGACGGCCGCGACTCCACCACGCTTGTTAACTGCGACATCCTGGTCAAGGAGCGCTCCGCTATCATTATACAGTTTCGTCGTGGCGTCACTCGTTAGAAGAGCAAATGCTTCATCCTTCTTGCCTGCCTGCATTAGTTTAACAATCCGCTCGCCATCCTCCTGATATTGCGTCCACAAAGCGGAGAACGCGTCATAGGCCTGACGCTCCTCGCCGGATGTCACCATCGGCTCATATTCACCACGGGCATTCGCGAGATCCTCCATCTTCTGGCGGAAGGTGGTGATATTATGCGCAAGGCTCGTCGAATCTGATGAGTTTGTCACCAGCCTGAACTGCAGGATGCGGTAGTCCCCGGTGATCGTATTGATCCGATTTATCACATCGATCGATGGCAGCCAGTTGCTGGCAACTTCGGATATATTGCTCCTAATGGACAGCAGCTTGACGATACTCACGATGCCCTGGCCCGCCGCGAGAAGAGAGAGCAGAACAAATATCAAAGATAAAGCGAGTCTAATGGACTTGGGCATAAAGGCAAACCTTTTAGGTGAGGTGGACGATCGACTTGTCTACTCAAATCTTCCAATTGCCGTTTCATTCATTCGAACGGCAGATCAATCTTGTGGGTCTGTGACATAGCTGAGAATACCTATTGGTTGCGTTGGTTAATGAAGCCTTTCCTGCCCGTCTCGAATGCAAAAAGACGACGTTTTAAGGATAGTCAGGCGTCCAATGGATCGTCCGCGCTTACAAGGAGGATGCAGCCGGCAAAATTTTATTTGGCGCCGTTCGAAGAGCATCATCGTTTTCAGCAACCGAGTTTCGCCCCGCCACGAGCGACCTAGAGCAAGTCCTGCGATCGATGAATCGATTGTGATGTGACGGCGTCCATCGAAGCTGATTCAACTCCACAGAGAAGAGGTGGATGATGGGACAGGCCCTGAGCGATGATCTTCGAATACGGGTTTTGAAAGCGTCTGCGGCGGGCATGTCGGCTCGACAGGCTGCGGCTCGTTTCGGAGTTGGGATTTCGACGGCGATCCGCTGGATTGCAAGAGCGAAAGAGGGTGAGCTGACTGCTCGGCCACAGGGCTGGAGACGACCTTCGGCAGTGGATGCACACGAGGAATTCGTTGTCGCGTTGATCAACGAGCGTAGGGATGTGACGCTCGATGAGATGGTTGAGCGCTTGTCCGTCGAGCGGCAGGTGAAGATCAGCCGCAGCGCACTTGGCGCTTGGCTTCGAAGCCGTGGGTGGACCTTTAAAAAAGACCGCACACGCACTGGAGCAGGACCGACCGGACGTCCTGAAGCGCCGGCGCGCCTGGTTCGATGGTCAATTGGACCTCGATCCGGAGAAACTGATCTTCATCGACGAAAGTGTGCTGCAGAGGCACGGAAGGAGTTCAGTGTGAGCTAACCCCGTAACGTGAAGCTGCGTGAATGATGGAGGATGGCCCTCCGGGATCGGCTTTCAGGAGCGGGTCTCAAACCAGTCCGAGCTGCTGCGGTAAAGAGCCGTGGTGGTGAGCGCCGGATGAAAAGTTCGGACGAGATCCGAGCAGGTGCGTGTCCGAAGACGAACGAAAGTGAACCCTCCGAAGACGCGCCGTTATGAATATAAGCGTCGTCGAAACCAGGACTGTTTCGTCATCCTGGGACAAGTCCGCCGGGTGCCTGATGATTGGGCGGGCGGCGACCGGCGTAGAGGGGGCGTGAGTTGGACACAGGCTTTCACCCGGAACTGCAGGAACCAGGCTCCTGATGCCAAGGGAGAAGCCCAAGCGGAGAAACCGTAAGGCGAGAGTACCGATGCAGGAGACTGGGGCGGACCGATCCGTATGAGCGTTGAGGGCCCTGTAATGGGGCCGGAGCAAAGGGATCGGATCAGGTGGTCGTATTGTTTGGAACAACTGGAAACAGGATGACTTCGATAGGTACGACAGACAAGCCGTTTCGGATTGAGAAGCGGCAAGTGTACGAAGCTTACAAAGCGGTCAAAGCCAACCGTGGTGCAGCCGGGTGGACGGTGAGACCCTGGAGATGTTTGACAAAGACCTTGCGAGAAATCTCTACAAGATCTGGAACCGGCGGTCAGTGATCGGATCGCGCAGATGGTGGTCAAGCAGATGATTGATCCGGAATCCGACATCAAAGCTGTTCGACAATCTTCCGCATGATCTCTTGCTGAAGACGGTCAGAAAAGACGTTAAATGCAACTGGGCTCTGCTCTACATCGAAAGATGGTTGACCGCGCCTATGGAAAAGAACGGAGAAGTCATTGAGCGGATGCGTGGTACCCCGCAAGGGGGCGTGGTCAGCCCGATCCTATCGAATCTCTTCCTGCATTACGCGTTTGACGTCTGGATGACCCGGACGCATCCGGATCTACCATAAAGGCCTGGCGCCGGCGAAGATCGGCGGCTACGTCAAACCGACACTGAGGGTGCGGCCGCCGACAACTACACCTTGACGCGTCGCTGGTTGACGCGAATGGCTTTCGCTTGACCCTCCACGCTGGCACGTGCAGCATCGTCGGCCTGATCGATTTCAGGACGAACGCGTGCATCGATCGGGTGGTGATCATGCTCCTGCTCAGGACTCCGATACGTTGAAACGACAACGCCACGGTGCAACAGCTCGTTCATGTCGTGTTACCTCTTCGAAGGCTACAAGCTATCTGGGAAAGACTTACCTTGTAGGGCATTGGCGGAAGGATCGACAATCGAAAAGACAGGCAGAAATCTCGTCTGCAAGGCCGGCCCCAGAAGGGGTCGGAAGGGAAGATCCGTAGGACAGCTCCCGCGAAACCTCTAGAAAAGTCCAGCCTTTTGAGACCTCGCAACCGGCGGAGAGGATGTTGCTGTCCTGCCTCTATTCAACAGACCTCTCCCCCTTTAAGTTCAGTCGGCGAGCGACCCTTGGGCGATCGCTATGCGCCGATCCCGCCCATGCAGACGTATTTCATGGATAAGAAGTCATCCATTCCGTACTTTGAGCCCTCTCGGCCGAAGCCGGATTGCTTGACGCCGCCGAATGGCGCTAATTCGGTGGAAATCAGACCCGTGTTCACGCCAACCATGCCGTATTCCAGCGCCTCTGTGACCTTCCAAACGTTCCTGAGGTCGTTGGCGAAAAAGTAGGCTGCCAAGCCGAATTCCGTATCGTTCGCGAGTTCGATGACTTCCTCGACAGTATCGAACTTGAACACCGGAGCCAGAGGCGCGAAGGTTTCCTCACGCGCAACCTTCATATCCTTTGTGGCACCCGAGAGAAGCGTTGGTTGGACGAACGTGCCTCCGCGAGCATCGCGGTCACCACCAACCACGACAGTCGCACCCTTGGTCACAGCGTCATCGATATGACCATAGAGCTTTGCTACCGCTTCATCGTTGATCAACGGGCCGATCGTCGCCCCGCTCTCAAACCCGTCAAGAACCTGCAAGGCACTCACGCGCATTGCCAGCTTCTCGACGAACCTGTCATGGATCCCGCTCTGTACGTAAATACGATTCGCGCACACGCAGGTTTGACCCGCGTTACGAAACTTAGAAAGCATAGCCCCCTCGACCGCCTGGTCGAGATCTGCATCGTCGAAAACGATAAACGGCGCATTGCCGCCGAGTTCCAGGCTCAGCTTCATGATCTTCTGGGCGCCTTGCGCCATCAAGATACGGCCAACTTCGGTCGAACCGGTGAAGGTCAGTTTCTTGACGACCGGGTTGGAGCAGACCTCCTCGCCAAACATTCTTGCATTATCCGTCGGGAGGACGCTGAACAAGCCATCGGGTATTCCGGCACGCTCCGCGAGGATCGCCAATGCAAGCGCCGATAACGGAGTCTCGGCAGCAGGCTTGAATACGATCGCGCAGCCGGACGCGAGCGCCGGCGCGATCTTGCGGCACACCATCGCCGACGGAAAGTTCCAAGGAGCGATGGCGGCCACAACGCCAACCGGCTGCTTGATGACAAGCAGTCGCTTGTCGGCCTGGTGACCTGGAATGGTGTCACCATAGACACGCTTGGCTTCCTCACCGAACCATTCGATGTAGGAAGCGCCGTAAGCAATCTCGCCACGCGCTTCCGCCAGTGGCTTGCCCATTTCCGATGTCAGAATTACGGCCAGGTCTTCAGCGTTAGCTACCACCTCTTCGTAGAACTTCCGCATGATCAGCGAGCGTTCCTTCGCCGAAACCTTAGCCCACTTCTTCTGTGCAGCCTTTGCAGCATCGATAGAGGCTCGCACTTCAGCAAGGCCAGCGCTAGGCAAAGAGGCAAGGACGTCCATCGTGGAGGGGTTTAGCACGTTGATGCGTGTGCCGTTTACCCCTTCGCTCGACCACTTTCCTCCAACCAGCATCTGCTCGCGAACGAGAGTCTGGTCCTTTAAACGGCCTAGCAGGGTGCTGGAGATTGCCATGGATCTTCCTTTCTATGCATTGATCATATCTGATTTCGAATGTGTGGTGACCGTGCGTATATCGCGACCATCGGAACGATGAGCAGACCGACGACAGCCTGCTGCGCCGGAAAGTTCAGTCCGAGGCCAACTAGAAGCGAGGTCAGTACAGTCAGGACAAGAACACCGAGCACTGTCGCGCCATAGCCGCCCGCCCCACCAAGAAGCGACGTCCCTCCAATCACCACCGCTGCTACGGTGGTGAAAAGATAAGGGTCGCCCACGCCGACGAAGCCACCACCGGAAAACCCTAGTAGCAGCATGCCCGTGATTGCAGACATGGCACCGCTGACGCTATGGATGACGGTCCAGACCTTGAATTCGGAGATTCCGAGGCGGGCGGCCGCCGTCCGGCTTCCGCCGACGGCGTAAATGCTGCGGCCAAACCAGGTGTTGTACATGAACCATCCAAGCGCGATGGCGACGATAGCCCAGATCACGATGACCGGAGGCAGCGACAGGCCGAAAAACTTTCCGTTGAACGCCGAAATGTTCCTCAGCCATTCGGGTACCGGAGCAAACACTGTACCACCAAACGCCGAGCCGAGTGAGGTGTAGATCTGGACCGCACCGACGGCCGCGAAGCCAACTCCGAGCGACATGATCAGCGCTTGCCCTTGGAGACGGAAGCTCAGGGCGCCATTGGCGGCCCCGACAAGCGCACCGAGGAGCATGACAACCAGCATCGCGAGGGGAGCGGGAATACCTGCGACCATAAGGCTGGGAAGGAGGATGTTCGCGCCTCCAATAATATATGGTATCGAAAGATCGAGCGCACCGACCAGAGCGCACAGGGTCTGGCCAATGGAGGCAAGCCCCAGAAACGCTGCGAGAAGAAGGATTGAACGCGCGTTTTGGGATGATACGAAGCCGGGGACCAGCAATGCACCGAGTGCTAAGAGAGAGGCCAGAAGAACAAAGCCAATGACGATGCTCCGATGAGCCTTGAGCGGGTTAGACTTCTGAGCCGATTTGATTTCGGAATTCATAACTGTCGCGACCATTATCTTGCTCCTTACACAACCGCGCGGCGACTGATGACAAAGACGTTCACGAGAAGTGATCCGACGAGGATTAAGCCGAATGCCATCTGGGTAACGAACCCCGAAACCGTGCCGAAGTTGAAGGTGGAGAGGAGATAGGAGATGAGGAACATGTTGATCGCGCCAAGCGTAGATCCAAGTGCTCCACCACGACCACCGGAGAGGCTCGCACCTCCGAGAACCAGGGCCGTAACAGCCTGAAGGGTGTAGGTGCTGCCCTGCGTCGGATCACCAGAGGAGATCAGCGCCGTGTAGCTGAGGGCGGCAAGTCCAGCGAATGCTCCACCAACAACGTGGGCGATGATGCGGACTGCGTCCACTCGAACGCCGCTCGTATACGCCATGCGCTCATCCGCACCCGTCATGCGAAGGTTGCGGTAAAACATAGTCCCCCTGAGAAGGAGCCATAATGCATACGCTGCAACCAGCAACAGCAAAACAGGTGACATGATGTCGGTCCCCGCCCCCCAGCTAAGCATCCAGTCGGGCGCGACTCCACCCGGTCGGGACATCACCATCAGGTTCAACCCGGAGAGGACAAGAAAACCCGACAGCGTAACGATTATCGGAGCGACACGCACATAAATGATAACCAGCGCCTGGAGTAGCTGGAATGCCGCTCCCAGGCCGACTGCCCATACTATCACTGCGATAGGGTTGGTAATTCCGTTACCCACAAGCCAGGTAATAAGGGTAACGTTGATGAACCCCATCAAGGGGCCAACTGAAAGGTCCACTGCTCCACGACCCGCCATGACAATGGGGGTGAGGGCAAGCGCCGTTAGAATCAAGGGCGTGGCGACAAGGATTGCACCTGCGAGGCCGTTGTTCGTGAATAGCCCGTGTCCGCGTAGGGCAACGGCGACCAAAAGGACAATGAATAGGCCGGCCGGCACGAAGAGGGAACGGTCCTGGGTGATTTGACGGAATGCGATTCCAGACATCATGCAGTCCTTTCCAGATCGAACTCGATGGAGGCGTTTGGCGATTTTCCAAACATTGCGGCCAAGATTGGCTCTTCCGCTATGTCCTCGCCTGCTAGCGACCGGAAAAGCCTTCCAGCAAAGAAGACGTCGACGCGGTCCGCAAAGCCGATGAACTCTTCGATTTCGCTTGATAGATAAATCACGCTGCCACCCTTCTCCGTGAACAGGCGCAGTTCGCGGTAGAGATCGCGCTTCGTTCCGAGGTCGACACCGCGAGCGGGATCGTTAAGGACGATGACGGACGGTTCGTTTGCAAAGGCACGGCCGATCAAAACTTTTTGCTGATTTCCGCCCGACAGTGAGGTGATCTTGTTCGCCGGACTTCCAATCTTAATCCGGAGCCGATCCACCTCGCGTTTGAACATGGGTTTGAGGCCGGCCTTATTGATTATACCAAGAGGACCGAGGTTCTTGCGATAGACGCCGATGGCAAGATTTTCGAAGATGCTCTGCTGAGGGAAGATACCTTCACGCTTGCGGTCGCCGGAAATATACGAGATTCCTGCTTTGGTAGCGTCTTCGAGCGATGCGACCTTTTTCATTCTCTCGGTGCTGGATGACCAGACTTGGACATTACCACCAAAAGGCTGGATGATACCCGCAACGGCGCGTACGAAAGCGTCCTGCCCGTGCCCGTCGAGTCCTGCAACACCGATGATCGCTCCTTTCGGTAGATCGAAATCGAAGGGCGCTGCCGCGCTGTGAGTAACGAGGTCTCTTACCGCTACCACGGCCGGCGCGGCGGCGCCTACTTGCTTTGATTCGTACGCCTTCGCGTCGCTTGCGTTTCGGTCCGCGGGCGTCATCATTGAAAGCAGGTTCTCTTCAGTTATTTCATGCTTCTCGAGCGTACCAATGGTGACGCCGTCGCGAAGGATCGTGGCTCGATCGGCGATGCGGACAAGTTCAGCGATCCGATGCGTTACGATCAGCACGGTCGCACCTTCCCTACGGAGACGATCAATTTCCTCGTGGAGGCGGATCGTGGAATCGAGGTCTAATGCCGCAGACGATTCATCGAGGATGAGGACCTTCGGCCTGCGCAAGACCGCTCGCGCAATAACTATCCATTGCTTGACGCTCAGAGGCAATGCCCCAACGTTCTGATCGAGATCCACGGGCTTGCCGACGAGGCGTTTCAGGATCTCCTCAGCCTCGGTACGCCGACCACTGCCGCCCTGCGAGCGGAAGATGCCGTCGCGCCCGACATACAGGTTTTCCAATACACTGGCCTCGTCGGCCACCAGCACTTCCTGGAAGATCGTTGTCAGCCCGATGCGCTTGGCGTCAGTCGGAGTCGAAATCTCTTCTCCAAGGACCGAAACGCTCCCGGAATCTGGGTGCAACACTCCAGACATGATCTTCGCCATCGTGCTTTTGCCACTTCCATTCTCTCCGACGATGGCGTGCACTTCTCCGGCCCGGGCTTCAAAATCACACTTCTTTAAGGCCTTAGTCTCGCCGAAAGACTTGGCAACATTGATCAACTTGATCGTAGTTTGGTTTTGCATCGGAGATCCTCTAATCCCAACGGCCGCGCGAGGCGGTCCTCCCACAAGAGAAACTTCTGTCCGGTGGCAAGACCCACCGGGCAGAACAGTTTCACTTCGACACAGGCTTCCAGGGATCAGCCGGGCGTTCGAAGTAGTCTGCAGCAATCGCAGCAGGAAACCACCCGTCCGCCTTGGGCTCCACGAAGTCTGTCGAGTTCAAGTCGCAATCTTCTGGTATTGCCGCGCGGACTTCATCGATGGTGTAAGGCAAGACGGGTCGAAGGAAGGACTGAACCTTAGGGCCTTGTCCCTCCAATGTGCGGAGCATGATCTCCCACATCTGTTGCATCTCGCGACGCGGCGGCCAAATATGGAAACTCCTGTCCACAAACTCGGGGTTCTTGCGCCAGTAGCACGCGGCGGAAGCTTCCCCCCCGAGAGTAATCGGGATCATGTCTCGACCTGACTGCAGCATTGCGTTGAGAACGCCGTTCTCTTGGGCCCCCTGCGTGAGGATCCCATCAATCTTCGTCGGGTTCGTCGCAAGAAACTTCTGAACTTCGACCTGGGCCACCTGGTCGGTCCACTTCCCTGCAACTTCACCGACGATCTTTATGTCGGGGTACTTAGCAAGTGCTTCCTTAGCCGCTTTGTCAAAGCTGTCCGAAGAAGCGAAACCGGGAATACCAGAAACGAGAAGGATATTGCCCTTCTTTCCTATTTTTTCCGCCAGCCACGTCGCCATCTCGGCACCGCCCTGCGCGTGATTGGCCGCGCCATTGATGGCGTATGGCGACGTCACGTAGCCCGAAAATGAGAACACCGGCACACCGGCTTTGTAGGCATATTCGATCGTCTGATTAAGAGCCGTGACGTTCGAGCAGCAGATGATGATTGCATCGACGCCTTCGTCCACCATTTGACGCATCTGCTGGATCTGAACGGCGTCTTTAAGATCCGACTGGGTGACCACGACATCAGACACCAGGCCCGCAGCCTTTGATCGCGGTAAAAGATCGCTCATGACCGCATCGAGAGCTGCGGCTCGCCAGGTGTTGCCAGCGTAGCTGCTTGCATAGCCGATCTTCCACGGAGGACCCTTTTTGGGCTTGAAGTCTTTGTAGGCGCTCGCCCCCAATGGAATCTGCGGATCTACAGTTTCATAGATCTTCTTTTCTGTAGCCGGTAGCTGATCGACACCATCCGCGTAAGCGGTTGTCGCCAGGGCGCTAACCGAGATCAGCGCCCCAAGTGTGACATTCAGAATGCACCTCATTGAAGTTCTCCTCCCGAGAAAAGGATCAGGCAACCTTAGACCGGGCTGCTGATGACTGTTGGATCTCCTCAAGAATCGGCAACAGATACTTCCGGAACTCGCTATAGTCCTCAGTAACGGGAAAATGTCCGAGCTTTTCCATTGTCCAAAACTTGGAGCCTTTGACCAGGTCTGCAGCAATCTTGGTATCGGCCGGGGACGTGTTTGGATCGTATTCGCCCGTGAGGAAGTATAGCATACATTTCGACGTATCGATTTTGCTGGCTTCTTCTGGCGACACATCGTGGTCGTAGTAGTAGTAATAAAGATCACCCGCGAAGATTCCCGGTCCACCGCAGCTGTATTCCCACTGGATTTCACGGACATTCGCTTCTGGCGAGTACGGTGAGATATTCAGCATCATCGCCGCACCGATGGAGGTGCGATTGACGTTTGGATTGTCGAACTCCCTGCGGATGCCAGCCATACCGACGTCGACGTACTCCGCCGCCGAGCGCAACGCACCTTCGACCGAGATCGTGGCGCGGAAGTTGTCCGGATAGTTCGATGCCAGGTCGATCGCGAGATGGCCGCCCATGGAGCTGCCCAAATAAACGGGGCGGTCTAGGTCGAGCGCTTTTGAGAGTTCGAGCTGGAAGTCCATCATGAACTTCTTGGTCATGTTGTATTCCTTCTCCCACCAGCGAACGCCGTAGGGGGGAAGGGACTTGCCGTGATACGGCAGATCGAACGCGATGACGCGAAAATTTTTCGTCACGTCGGAATCGCAAAGCATATGACGGTATTGGCGACCGTCGGACCCTGCCGTATGACCGACGAGAAGCGGAATCCCCTGGCCCGCTTCTTCGTAATAGACGCGGTACTCGATACCTTCTACGGTGAGATAGAGATAACGGCCGATAATGGGGTCAAACTTGGTCATGCTGCTGCTCCTTCAGAACGGGCATTGCGCATCAGGGTGGTCATGCGGTTGAGAGCAGGCAGATACGCGAAGGTTTCGTTGTTACTGCTAAGGTAGAGGCCATGCTTGATGTTTGATGACTGCAAGCACTGATAAAACGGCAAGGGTTTGTGCTGAAGCAGCGCCTCCCACTGTGAACCGGTCCCGCGTATGACGATAGTGCACTTGTCGTCGTCGTATTCGGCCTCTTCCACCTTTAGCAACGTACCGTCCTCGAAATGAAGCGCTACACTGCGGGTAGGGAAATCGCATTTTAATATACCGTTAAGATAACGAGTTTCGCGCTTGAACTCGAAATCCTCCCGCACGAATTCTATGAATTTCTTGAGATCTATCGCCATTTTAGGCTCCTCCCTTGTTGATAAGCGCTGAGAACTCCGCGCATGTTGTACATGCCCCCTCACGGGACAGCACATTCTCAAATGCCCATTTCGGTGAATACTTCCTGGGCATGCCTGAAACTGTCGATGCCTGCTGGCACACCAACGTAGATAGCCACCTGAAGGAAGATCTCCTGGATCTCCTGTTTCGTAACACCGTTGTTGATGGCGCCGCGGATGTGGCCTCTGAGCTCGTGCGGTCGGTTTAAAACCGCTATCATTCCAAGGTTGAGGATCGATCGAGCGCGACGGTCGAGGCCAGGTCGGTTCCAGATATTGTCCCAACAATACTCGGTGACGAGTTCCTGCATCGGCCAGGTGAAGTCGGTCGCCTTTCCGAGGGCCGCATCAACGTAAGCGTCCCCCATCACCTGCCGACGAGTAGCAAGTCCGCGCTTGAACTGCTCCGATGGAGCTGTTCGCTCGCCGGCCTTAGACCCCTTATCTTTCCTGTCCAAAGTGGCCATTGGGTTTCGCTCCCTTCATCATATTTGACAGATTATCAGACAATTTTCAACTGTCAGTTTGGCGTAGTTTTTCGCGGTCAGGCCTGATCTTTCACGAACTGCGCAATTTTCGTATGGTCGACATCGGGGCCTAAAGCATGCCGAGCAGCATCCCAGGCATCAGCGGTACCGGCCAATGTCGGCAGCTGGAGATTGAGCGCCTTCGACAAGTCCGCTGCAATCCTAATGTCTTTCGCCATAAGCCCCAAAGCAAAACCAGAGCCAAAAGTCTCCGAGAGGATGAACTGCTTCATCTTCACTTCTGTTGCGTTGTTCTTGCCAGACGACGAGTTGAGAATATCGACGATCGTTCTAGGATCGAGACCAAACGTTCGGCCAAGAAGAACGCCTTCGATAGCTGCCAGAACCCCGGCTCCCGATACGAAATTGTTGATGGCTTTCATGGCGTGCCCTGAGCCGATCGGGCCTGTCCTAAAAATCTGGCCGCCCATGGCGCACAGGATGGGATCAGCTTGATCGATATCGTCAGAAGCACCGCCTGCCATGATAGTAAGAGAGCCTTCGACGGCTCGCTTCACTCCGCCTGACACGGGAGCATCGACCAGCCGCAAGCCCTTCTGATGCAAGCGCTCTGCGAGCTCACGAGTATCATTGGGCGCCGATGAGCTCATGTCGATGACAAGCGCGTCAGCACTCAGGGATTGCCAGGCCCCATCCTTGAAGAGCGCGTCTTGAACAACCTTGCCGTTGGGAAGCATGGTAACCGCAACATCGGCCCCATTGAATGCTTCCGCTACCGTCTCTGCCGGAACGCCGCCGACGGCCGCGAACCTTTCCCTAGCCTCGGCCGATAGATCAAAGCCAGTGACTTCGAATTGAGCCGACAACAGATGTTGTGCCATCGGCCCGCCCATTGCGCCGAGACCAATAAAGGCGACGCGCAGATTTTTTCGTGGTGACAACGTCCCGCTCCCGAATGTGAGGCAAGCACAATCAGCTACCTCCGTTAGTGAGGAGTAGTTAACGACCTATCAGACAATCTGTCAATCGGAAAATTCATGCTTGGGCCGGCGCGCCCTCGCTACGACGCCAATTTTGCCGTCGCTTCTTCAATCACCTCACTTAAAATGACGTGCAAGCAGCACCCATCTTATCGTCCGATGGACACCAGAGAGGTTGTTGCGTTGTCAAAAGCACCGTGCCTGAAGGATTTAATTACACCCGGCCACCTCCAGCATCAGACAATCTGTCAATTTTCGGAAAATCTTATGGCATCAGCCTGAGGTGTTGTTGCGCAGGTACTCGAGTGCGACTTTCGCAGCCATATCAATGTGGTGCTTACAAGCGGCCGCAGCCCTGGGTCCGTTGCGATTTTGGATCGCTTCGGCAATCTCTTTGATTTCTGCAATGCTATGTTTGAGGCGCCCCGGTTGTGTCATCGAAGTCATGCGCAGAAGATTGATCCGGTTGTGCAGCGATGTTAGCATTTGCCTGACGAAGACGTTTTTGCTGCCATCCATCAAGCAGTCATAGAAGGCGTTTTTGGCAGCGATGAGCCTGTGTCCCACGCCGCTTTCCGCCGACGCTTCGAATTCTCTAACGGCATCTTGCAAAGTGGCAATATCTTCCGCCGTTCCATTTTCGGCGAACTGCTGACCAGCAAACCCCTCGAGCAGCGCGCGGACGGTGTAGAGCTGAGCGGCCTCCTCATAGGTTATGATACTGACAACTGGACCCTTGTGGGGGAAGCTTGTGATCAATCCCTCTGCCTCAAGCTGCCGAAGCGCTTCACGGACGGACGTGCGACCCACGCCGATCATTTCGCAAAGCTCGCGCTCGACGAGCCTTTGCCCCGGCTTGAACTTGCCCGTCGCAATAGCCTGTCTGAGCCTTTCTTCGACTTGCACTCGAAGAGAGGCATTTTGCCGAGCGACCTGCAGCTCCACATCTACCATGATCAATGTCCTACGTAGCACTAATGAATTTGAGCTAAATATATGGCTGCTTCGCGGGGAACTTTCAATCAGATTGTCTGATGAGCGGTCATTAGCAACTATTCTCGAGGATTGAGCCCGCTGTGTAGAGGTCGGCTTCCCGATCCATGAGGAACCGATCGGTTGGCGCGCCATAAGTGGAAATTCTAGTCCAAATGGCCTAGTTCAATTGGTGTCCTGATGGCCGACAATGTCCGCCCGCCGATTTCTCAAAACCAGCCACGTTGCGACCCTGATCGACGAGGTGTCCACGGTCACCGACACCACCGCATCTTCCAGGAGCACCCGTTCGACTAACGGCCGGGTGCAGCTTGGCAATCGGCAAAAGCCGCATCAGCAGACGATAGTGGTTCCGATCGCGCCTCCGGTCCGGAGGCGGCATCTATCTTGAGCGCCTCAAGATCCGCCATCTTTCTTCGCCTGCCAGCCTGGCTCGTACTTGCGCTATCCGCAATTCCCATTCTAACCACTTTTCTCTCTGACCATCTCTCTTGAAAAATTGTAACCTTCGTGCTACATATCTAGTGCAATCTGTAGTGCGAAGGTGACAAATTCCGACACCTCACAACCCTCCGGGTGCGGCGCGCGCTGCGCAAACTGGGCGCAGACATCCACGTCGACGTCGCCGCCTGCCTATGGCGGTAGTAGCCGAACGTGCCTTCACCTCACGCTCAACGCTTCAAAAGATCGAGGCCGGCGACACCAATGTCAGCATCGGCATCTATGCAGGCGTCCTCCAGGCACTCGGCCTGCTAGATGGGCTGAGCCAAGTCGCCGACATCGGTGACGACAGCGTCGGCCAGTCTCTGGCCAATGCAGAGTTGCCCAAGCACGCTCACCCAAGGCGATCACCGGGATCGTCACGCGATGGCTGATTTCGAAGTTCATCTCGACCTTCACGGCCGCACACGTCCCATCTGGCCCGGAGCAATCGCGCCCGTGGTGCCGAAACAATCGTGTTTGAGTATGATCGTGCCTGGCTCGAGGACCCGGGCCGCTTCTCGCTGCAGCCCGCTCTAGCTCTGAGCTGGGGAGAAAAATCACGGCTTTCTGTGGCTCAATAAAGCCAGCTGGTCGTTGTCCCCTGCCTATGACCTCAATCCAGTGCCTACGGATGTCAAGGCGCGCGCGCTGACGACAAACATTGATCTTGATGAAGGCACCTGCTCCCTTGACCTGCTGGAAGAACCTGCAGGGCTCTACGCCCTAACGCTCGCCGAGGCTCGCGCGATCATTAAGGAAGTCGCGACACCGCAAGGTGGCGCGAGACCGCCAAGGCGGTCGGTGCGCGGTCAGCCGAGATCAACCGTATGGCCAGTGCGTTCGATCACGATGATTTGCAGCGAGCGCCAGCCCTATGACGAGAGCCTTCCTCCACAGTTTCAATCCGCCCTCTGCCGGCCCGATCACTGAACCGGATTACGGCATCGTTGCGTTGTAAAGGACGGATGTCCAATGGCAATTTTCCGATCTGCGGTCCTGGCTGGATTTGCGATGGAATTGTTTCAAGCGCCTCCGTGACCAACGAGCGAAAACCAATAATTATGTGATTCGGTGAGATCGAGACGCTACTCTACGAACAAACTATGTCACTGCCAGCGGATCCTCAATCACATCGACGATCGATGGCTGGCCAAGCACGTCCGCGAAGCGCTGTAGCATGGCAACAGTACTCGATGACATCTCCGCCCTGGAGCCCGGGATATAGCAAGCGGCTGCATAAGCGAGTTGCCGTTGCCTCGGTTCCGTTAGCAACAGCGGCAGCGTCTCGATTGCTTGCTCCGGCTCAAAGGTGACGATAGCCGTCTGCACGCGAGTGATTTCGGCCAAATGATCAGCGCTTAGTGAGCGGAAGGGCTCGTCCTCGGTCAGCACCCGTGACCAGCGCGCCAGGCGGTCGCGTCGGATCCCGCCACGATCGCTCACCAGGAGTACGACCATACGGATGATGGCATCGGCGAGTCCGCCGATCGCGATCCTCCTGAGCGCATTGGCGATGTCCGGCTGCCATCTCATATCGTCAAGTGTCGTCCCTTTGCGGTATGCTTCGTGGGGATTGTCAAAATATCGCTGCCAAGGGTTGTTCCAGATCATGTGAAACGCGAGCTCATAACCCATGTCGCGCCAGTCGCGCATGACCACGATCGCCTGTTCGACAGCCTTGAAATAGAGCGCTTCCGCAGCCAGGAAAGGATTTTCCGCTGCTGCGTTCGCCCGGGAGTTCCGTACCTGCTCTGAAATTGACTTATAGCCAACCATGATCGGATTCTGAGAAGACAGCAGCGATCGCTCCAGCCGCTTTGGATGGAACATTCGGCTGGCGTCTGCTGAGATGTCTGTGACCGCGGCCTGCACAAAGGGGCGGGCAACTGTGTGATAGATCTGCGCTTGCAGTTCAGAGACGCGGGCGACGGCAGCGAAGGGACCTCCATCGTCATGGCCGTCGTTAAACTCACGGATATTCTCGAAGGTGCGCTCGATCAGTTCAACACTATAGCTCTTGTGTCCAGCATCTTCTTGAATGTCCGTGATGCGCATCTCGTAAAGGCCAGGCAACAACGCCTCAATTGCCTCGAGCGTGCTTGCAACCTCATTGTATTCTTTGTTGATTACTCTCGAGGAAACGAATGTACCGAGGTGACCGACGTCGTTGTGTACCATATAAATAATGTGCTGGCCGAGAAGGCGGATTTCCTCCTCGTTGTCATAGATTTCGGGGATCCAATTCAGCGCCTGCTGCGGCGGCGTTACATTGTCGCCATGACTGGCAAATATGATAATAGGCGCCCTGATCTTCTTAAGGTCGAAATGCCGCCGGTCCGGCTCCCCATACGCCTTGTTGTGCGCCAGTCGATTACCAACAAAGAGGTGCTCAACTATCCAGCGGATCTCGTCTCCCCGCATCAGGCAGAAGCCGCCCCACCACTTCTCAGCCTTAAGGAAGGCTTCGCTCGCCGCATCCACATCTCGGAACAGTTCGACATACTTCATGAATAACTGGCGCTCGGGATTGAGCGTTTCGAAATTCTGTACGAGATGGGCGCCGTCGAAGATGCCTCCGCCCAGATCTGACAAAAACATGGTTATCCAAGCTCCCCCGAAGAGGCCCGCCATGTAGCGGAGGGTATTTTCGCCGATATTTCCCGAGGTAGGTGTCACCGGCGATCCGTTGAGGATGATCGGGCCAGCTAAGTCGAGATTTGTCGCAACCATCAGAAGGGTAGCCCAGCCAGCTTGGCAGTTGCCGACTACGACTGGAAGGCGGGCAAGCGGATGCAGGCGCATGACCTCACGAACAAAGGCCGCTTCCGCATACGTGACATTAGAGAGATACTGCCCCCCTCTGGCTCTCGGCGGAAGGACACCAAATAAACCGGGTGACCTTCCCGGAACGCCACGCCGACCTGGCTGTCTTCTTTGTGGCCACCGACGCCGGGACTATGTCCGGCGCGCGGGCAAATGATTATGAAGGGGCGCTTCGTGTCATCGACGTTAACACCTTGGGGCGGGATCATTCGAAGTAACACGTAATTGGATTTCAAGGGCAGATCGTTTCCATCCATAACTGTCTCGTAGTCGCAGAAGAAAACCGGCGGACAGCCTGCCGCTTCATGTTCGAGGAAGATGTCGCCGCGCTGTCGGAGAAGATCCATGCACAATATGGCGCGCTCACTAGCGTCGCGCAGGTATTCCGCCCAAGCGTGGCCCAAATTCCCATTGCCGTGCACCTCGCGTAGACTCTCGGCAAGACGTTCGGCCTCAGTAAAGAGCTTTCCCTGGCGGGTAGAGTGGGTGTCGCACATGACTTGCACGCGGCGCAATAAGGCAACCTGCAGAATTTTAGCGGTTTCAGCGCCCGCTGCCGCCAAGCGTTGGAACATCGGGAATAGACTTTGGGTCACTTGGCTGTCCAGTTCCGTGGATGGCGCTTCAATCCACCGGAGCGGGTTTAGAGATGTAAGAATATCCGCCATCGTTTCAACTCCTCTATGGTTATGATCCCGTACGCATACATACGTGCCAGATCGATCGTGCTTCCGTCTGGCGAGGTGCTCGGTAGGCAATGCCGACGCCTAGGAAAGCAGTTTGACGACTTCCGACCCCAACGAGTTACCGCCGCATTCATCCCCTGCAATGTCTATGCCAAGCACTGGGTCAGCCAGCTACGCCGGGAGAGGGGGCAGCAAGCTCGTCGCCAGGGAAAGCCACACAAAGTCTTCATTCAGCCTGGATCAGCAGTTTCTCCCAGCTCGTTGGAGACTATCGGAGGACAGGAGGTGATGGATTCGCCTGCGGTGTGGGATCCCACCAACTAGGATGTTTCAGCGGCCGTCCGCGTGGCTTTGGTTGGGGCTAAGGCTGGTGGTGGCACGGTTATAGACGATGCCTTCTGTCTGACGCTCACCGATGACGGCAGTCTTCATCCGGTCGCAAAGCACTCCCGCGGAGCGCCGCCGAGAGCCTCGAAGGCCGCGATGTGGAAACGCAGGCCGGTCATCTGATGCATGACGAAGCGTGCCCAGATGGGACGGCTATGACCCGGCACTATCGTGAACAGCCAGATGATCCTCGGCGCCAGTTAAAGTGCCGACCGCGTGACACCGCCATTTTCGCTGGCGTTAGTGTTGGTCAGGTTTACAGCAGATCACCGATAACAGTGGACAGGTTAAACGGAACGATTCCGATCTCACCACGCGGCATCCTGTCGAGCAAGTCGACCGTGCGGGCAAAGGTTTCGACTTGCTGAAAGGCGTAATCAGGGTCGAGCCGGTCCAAGCCTCCGCCCGGCAAGACCTGGCAAAGATAGTCCGGTATCGGACAGCTTGATATCGTCGGAATTCCTGATGCGTATAATGGCTGTCCTTCGCCCAACATCACCTGCGCCGCCGCTGGGGCGACTATCAGCGCGCGTACCTTTTTGCGCCCGCGTGCGGCAGCGATGTACACGTCACTCATCGACTTATTACTGGTATAGATCAAATCGAGTTCCGGCTTCCCGGTGGGCGCGGGGTGCCCTTTTGCAAAGTCATCTCGCCACTCGGTACATCCAAGATGCTCAATCGTAGCTCCTGCAACGGCTTTAGCATGGCCGGGTTTGCCGTCCCACAATTCTGGATGCATTTCGAGCCAGGTCGCCGTCGCCTGATTCCCGTGGCGGCCGAACTGGGGAAGCTGGAAATGACCCGTGACGAGTACGAAGACGAGGCTCCGGTTGCGGGCAGATTTCGGTAGCGAGGAGAAATAATGCGCCAGAGCGAGTACCCCAGCACCGCCGTTCTCTTCGCACGCATTAGGTCCATCGGTGTGGGTGTTGATGATGATTGTCTCAAGCAGGTTGCAGCCCGGCAAAACCGCATAAATCGTATCGGTCGCAACGTCTTCCAACGTGCCATCCAAGGTCAGGCGACCGCTCAAACCGTGCTTGCTCGCGGCTTTGATCCGCTCTCCTTCAGATTGCGCCACCCATATTGCAGGTAAGCCCCAATACGGTGTGGTGAATGGCAGCACCTGCCCCTTCAACTGCACTTCCGAGACGCCTTCGAAAATGCAAACGACGGCTAAAACCCCTGCTTCACGCGCCTTGTCGATCGGTACGCCAAGCAAACCGGTGATAAGCGGCGTGGTTACGGCTTTGGGAAAGTCTATGCCTTCCGGCAGGCTGCCGCGTCGATTGGTCACCAGTTCGAGGAATGCCGCCAGATCCCGACGCTTTACCGTCACCACCGCAATTTTGCCGCGGGCTTTCTCAAACGCCTGAACCCGACCGTTGAAAAGAACCATCTTACCCGAGATACCGCCGGGAGGTGTAAGCCCGGAATACGGGAACGGCGCCGCTACCTCAATTACTTCACCATTTGACAGTTTGAACGCGGTGGTTCGTGGCATCCACCGGCGCATCGTGAGTTGATCGCGCTTCACCTCAAGGCCCATCCCTCTCAACTCACCAGCAAGATAATCGATTGCCCGTGCTTGCGCCGGGCTGCCGGTCAATCGGGGGCCGAAACTGTTGAGCCTTTTGATCCAACTCCAAAGTTTCCGCTGATCAGGGAGTGCGGGGATGGACGGCTTTCGCTGCTCACTGAATCCGGTGCTGGGAAAAGCCGGGAATACGATCCCGGCGAGAAGAGCAGTGAGCCCAACAGTCGAAAAATCTCTTCGTTTCAAGACTAACCTCCGCGCCTCTCTATCACGAATGGAAGCGATACCTATGGCCGCACGCCGCCCGTGTCCTTGCAAATCCAGTGCCATTAAAAGCACACGTCTAATCTTCAGTTTTGAATTGAACGCGCAGTCTGAATCGGTTTTGGACCGCGTGCGAAGTCAATGCAGCTTTCGGACAGCCTCCGCGCAAGCATCTGAAGTGGTTGAAGAGTCACTTTACTGATCTAGGAACGCGTCGTTGGTTCAATGCCTTTAAGAGCGACTTTATCTTGAGCCTAGTCTCGGGTCGGCCAAAAACCTTTGCCTGCTTGCAGACGACCATCAGTCGCCGAATGCAGCGGCAAGACTGTAAACTGTTGACCACGATAGGCGCTGCGCGTTGGACCTTTGTCACAACAACCTATCAAAACCCTCTATTTTATCCGGCGGACTTTCATTGCCGCCAAGGTTCTGGAGCTAGCGGCAAATCAGCCCCGACTGCCAATCTATTCAATGCTAGCGTCGCTGATAGTGATGCTGGCGCCCGAACCGCCGCCTGTTTGAGGCTCCAGCCGGATAATGACGGTCTGTGGCTGACGGCAAGACGGGTCATCGGGCAAGGGAAACCCAAATCGTTGAGGCTTTGCCCCGTCCAATACCGAAAACGCCTTGTTCGGAAAAATACCAAACCTACCAATTTCGCGAACGTTACTGCCGCAGTCAAGCGAAACGACCGTCGTCACTGGTCCTGAAGTCGACGGTTCATAACCAGTGACAGTAAGGACGACCCGCGCACTGGTATCAACCGATGAGTGGACTGCTCTGCTCGATATGGTTATCGTCGCGGGCTTACTGGTCGTTGCCCGCATGTCGCTCTCGTTAGCTTGAACCGGGCTGACGATGCGCAGCATCGATAATGCCGCCGCACGAATAGCGATAAGCACCCAACGATGATAGCGCATCGATGTCTCCACAACCCAGCCAGTCCGGATGTTAGGCGGACACTATGGCTATTTCTAGCTTTGCGGGCTCTACGGCGCCGGGTTTGCCCGCTCCCGATCCGACAGGAATGAGCTGCAGGTCGATGGCCTCGCCATCCGTCTGCCCCCTTCCGCCGTAAACCCGCTGGATCGCGTCCGTCAGATCGAGGACGAAGGATGGTTTGCGATGATGGTCGCCGTCATGACCGAGAACGGCGAAAGAACCGACGTAATGGGGATCGGTGACGGGCGTATCGGCCTTAAGGTCGTTCTTGCCGAGAAACACCCGAACGCTGGTCGTGCTGGCACTGGTGATCTCGACATCGCGCAGGAATGCCAGCACACGAGGAGCGGAGGCCGCCTGCTCCTGTGCCGCGCCGAAATCCATTGTATCCATGCCGGATGGCAGAGGCGGTTGGCGGACGATCTCCTGCAATGCGCCCGCCGGGATCTTGATCGGCAGCGAAAGCGGCACGTTTTCCGTTGCCGCCTTGCTGTTGTCCGTGGAGGTGGTCGTCACGCCGGCGATTGCAGCATCGGTCGCCGTCGCCGCGATCACGGACGTGAGTTTATCGTTCAGGGCCAGCGTTTTGGCGCTCGCCGCCGCGACCTTGAAGTAGGTCCGGAAACCATAATTGTATCCGAGTTCCTCTGGAACATAAAGGTCAGAGACCTTCGGGGACCAGAAGTTGCCGTCGACATCGTAGAAATTGTCGGTGAACGGCATGTCGGCCCAGAGTCGATCCGTGCTGTTGGCGTTGCGCAAATTCCAGGTCGCCCAGATGCGGTCGATGTTGCAATGATGCATGAAGAAGATCGGATCGCGGGGCGACGACATTTCCGGCATCCAGCCACCGATATTGTTGTGCACCTGATTGTGCGGTGTGTATTCCAGCGCCCCCTGCGTGCCGCTGCTGGTGGTGACCCAGGAAGGATCGAGTGAGTTCTGTCCCTCGGGGCGGGTGGTGCCGAAGACCTCGTATGGCTTCGCCGTTAGGATGGTGTTGAGAACCTGTGGCCCAACTATATTGTCCGGCATCGGCTGCGTGATTGGCCAGGTGCGCGACGAAACATAAAGTGGATTGTCCTTGCCGTCGGGCGTCTTTTGCATTGTGAACACTTCGGGCAGGTACGGATTGTCGGTCCAGTCCCAGAACGGCATAGCGAAATCGTTGTTCTTGGTCACGTGCCGAACGATGCGCTCGTACATAGCCGTATAGGCCCTGTGCCACGGCAGGAAATACCAGTTGCCATGCGGGCAGTATTTGACGACGTCACCGCTGCCGTGAATTTTCGAGAGGTTGACCCAGTTGAATTTGTCGCTGGCGGGAAGGGCGTTGAGAAGGCGCACTGCGTCGCGATAGGTCTCGATGATCGGGTCGTTCCAGGCCAAGCCCTGCAGTGAGCGCCGCCAAGGGATTGACGGTATCTGCGCGAAGGCTTTTGTCCCCGGTAGGCCGCTGGCGAGCAGGCCTGCTGCAATGACGCCACCCTGAACGATGACATGTCTGCGTGTGATGCTCATCTTACTCTCCCTTGGATTTGAATTGTCCTTCGCCAAGATTAATGCCGCTTTTAGGCCGGTTCCGCGCCGTCTGGGCGCGGGAGCAGTGGGCAATTCGCACCACCATAGAGCTTGCGTTGGCTCTTTCTGAGTTTCGGTGAATCGGCGGCACGAGAAATGAAGCAAGCGACATGCCACTCGAAAATGCAGCGTAAAATGCGAGCTAAAAACGCTACTACCGATCGTATTCCTGCATTCCAGTTGGAATCCAGATTCCGGAAAACTTAGTATCGCATTCCATGATCGTTCGAGCGACGGCTTGCCGACCAGCCACGGCAAGCACGTTCGGTTGCGAAAACCTCAAATGATCAAGCTGAAACAGTTGTTCAGACCGGTGAGAGGGCCCAAGATGCTGAAAACGCCCTGTGCGACGATAGAGAAGCACGCATCTCGAACAGGCTTTCCCTATCGGACCCCCAGCAATGACGGAGCCGTAGCCCGCTCGCTCTCAAATTCAAAGCTGCGAAGCAGGCACCACTCCGTGGCTTGACGGGTGCGTAGAGCAGAGCGGGACAAACCGATTGTCGTGATCTCGACAAATGCGACAAAGGGCGGCGGCTGTCCGACATTTGCGAGAATAGCGGCGGGAACTCCGCGCGGGAACAACGGGCTCACCAAGTGATCCCACTTTCAGTCCCATTGTGCCCACTCATTCGGGCTTACTGTCGGACCCTATCGAGACCTCGCCGCAGCTGCGAAGCCCCACTCATATCCGTTTGAATTTGGCATCAAGGCTTGACGCTTGCCGTCCACACGGGGCAATTCGGGCAGTGTATTAGCCTGCTGTCCCGCTCGTTTCCTGACCCGACATCACAGCGGGGCAGGCTGATTTGGGGCTCATCTCATTTGGGCCATGGTCTCAAGCGTCATATACTTGGCGCGTTGAACGGCCCATTCGTCATTCTGTTCGAGCAGCAGTGCGCCGACGAGACGGACGATGGCTTCGTCGTTCGGAAAGATGCCGACGACCTCGGTGCGTCGCTTGATTTCGCCGTTGAGACGCTCAATTGGATTCGTCGAGTGCAGCTTTGCCCGGTGCTCTTTGGGGAAGGTCATGTAGGCGAGCACGTCCTCTTCAGCGTCGTCCATGATGGTGGCAAGCTTCGGCACTTTCGGCCTGATTTGATCGGCGACACTGCGCCATTGTGCGGCTTGCTGCCTCCGGGGTCTCCTGGGCAAAGGCCGTCGCGATGAAGGCGGATACGACCCGCCTGCCGCTCTTTCCAGCATGCGCGAGCACGTTCCTCATGAAGTGAACCCGGCACCTTTGCCAAGTGGCATTGAGAACCTTGGAAACGGCAGCCTTGATGCCCTCATGTGCATCAGAGACAACCAACTTCACCCCGCGTAGACCGCGGCGCGTTAGCCTGCGCAGGAATTCCGTCCAGATCGGTTCGGCCTCCGAGGTGCCAACTTCCATACCCAGGACCTCGCGCCGACCGTCGTTATTGACGCCGACCGCGATAATGACGGCGACTGAGACGATGCGGCCGCCACGCCGGACCTTGAGATAGGTCGCATCCACCACAGGTCGTCGACAGAACGAGTCGAGATTCCCTGGATATACGCTTCCTGGATAACGGCCGTCAGAGCTTTCTCTGCCATGCGGCGCGGTTCAAGGAAGCTCGGAAAGTAGCTGCCTTTGCGCAGCTTCGGAATGCGAAGCTCGACGGTGCCAGCCCGCGTCTCCCAATCGCGGTCACGGTAGCCATTGCGTTGAGTGAGCCGCATGGGGTTCTTCACACCGAAGTCAGCACCCGTGGCCGAGCCGACCTCCAACTCCATCAGCCGCTCGGCGGCAAAGCCAATCATCTCACGCAACAAATCTGCATCGGCACTCTTCTCAACAAGGGAGCGCCCGTTCATCATGTCATTGGTCATCGGTGATCTTTCCGTCAGGTTGGTCTTGAACAACCCGACCCTAGCGGAAAAACACTGATGGCCGCCCGCAAAGCCGATCACCCGCTACAGCGCAACGAGAAGCGCGCGGGCGCTCGGCTTTACTCCCTACCGTCACCTACACCAGGTGCTGGGACACGATCCGCGTTGCCGGTTGCTCACACCGCGCCACTTGGCGTATTCAAAACTGATCTGAACCCTTCAAACTGGACCAATTTTGGTTAGAGTTTTCCGGTGCATTTTCCTGGCTGGGAAAGGGACCAGAAGACGATGAAAGCGTCGCAGTTTTCGGACGCTCAGAAGGCGTTCATTCTGAAGCAAGGTGATGAAGGCGTGTCGGTTGCTGAAATCTGCAGGAAGGCGGGGATCAGCCAGGCGACTTATTTCAACTGGAAGAAAAAATACGCGGGCATGCTGCCACCGGAGATGAAGAGGCTGAAACAGCTCGAGGACGAGAATTCGCGCCTGAAGAAGATCGTCGCGGATCTGACGCTGGACCGCGAGATGTTGCAGGATGTCATCCGCCGAAAGCTCTAAGGCCTGCTCGGAAGCGGGAGATGGTGAAAGGCATGTGCTGCGATTGGGCGATCTCGATCCGACGTGCTTGTGGAGCGTTGAACTTCGATCGATCAACTCACCACTATACCTCTCGCCGTGCTGATCAGGCCGGTCTGGAACGTCGTATTCGCGAGATCTGCGAGATCCGTGTGCGGTACGGCTATCGCCGCGTGCATGTGCTGTTGGAACGCGAGGGTTGGGGCACCAACATCAAGCGAACCTACCGCATTTACAGGGACTTGGGGCTACAGTTGCGGAACAAGACACCGAAGCGGGGGGTAAAAGCCAAGCTTCGCGAGGATCGGCACATGGCCGTCGGACCCAACGACGTCTGGGCGATGGACTTCGTTCACGACCAACTCGCAACGGGTAAGAAACTGCGCGTGCTGACGGTGGTCGACACCTTCTCGCGCTACGTGCCGGTGCTTGATCCACGTCATAGCTATAGAGGCGAAGACGTTGTGCAAACCCTTGAACGGGTGTGCCAAAAAGCCGGCTATCCGAAAACGATCCGTGTCGACCAAGGGACCGAGTTCGTGTCGCGCGACTTGGACCTGTGGGCCTATTCCAAGGGTGTGACGTTGGACTTCTCACGCCCCGGCAAGCCGACTGATAATGCTTTCATCGAAGCGTTCAATGGCCGCTTCCGTGCAGAATGCCTGAACCAGCATTGGTTCCTGACCCTTGCGGATGCCCGCGAAAAGATGGAGGATTGGCGTAGATACTACAATGAGGAAAGACCTCATGGTGCGATCGGCAACAAGGTGCCGATCTCGTTGGTGAATTCGGGAGGCGCAACCAGCCCGCCTCCCTGAATGAAGCCGGAAAACTCTAGCATCCGGTGGTCCAACGTTTGGGAGCGTTTCAAAACCGCCGAGGCTCTAATCGCCGCTGGATGAAAGTTCAGTGGCAGGTCACGCAGGCTCAAGACCCTCAAGGGCCTCACACTACGAGTTCGTCTGCAAGACATAGACTTCGCAGCCTGAACGTTTCACCCTCGATCCGCTCCATGAAAATGCCGGGACTGAACAACGACGGCTGAGTGCAGGCATCAAGACTTAAGTCTGTCGTAAAGCAGACAAAGCGAATACAAACGTGGTGCGAACTGTCGGCTATTGGCTGACACGAAGATGCAGAACCCTCGACGTGCTGGAGGTGCCCCAGGCACCTGCTATCATCGCAGGTTGGGGCCAAGGCTGGCCTGCTCTGATCCCCGGTAGTGGGCGGGGTACACCCTGCCGATTTCAATGAAGCTACGCCTTTTTTCCCGGCTGATCTCGTCCACCGTTCAAAGGCCCAACCGCCACGTCAGCAGCGTTTAGGCGAATATACGCTCCAGCATCTCTCTTAACTGCAGCGCTTCGCCGCCATCTGAGGTTTCGCGACCGCACGCGCTTGCCATGGCAGGTCCCGCAATCCGTCGCCCAAAGCCGTTATGGATGCAATACGAAATTTCCCGGCAATCTGGACATCTGCCGCGTGAGACCTGGAATGCAATATTCGAGTTCTGGTGCCTATTCAGCTCCCATTCGTGCTGCATGTCCGAGTGGCACGTCCCTTGCTTCACTTCATGCTACTGATTCACCGCAGAGAGCGAGGATGAACTGACGTAAACTCTATTTCTATCGCCCCAGTCGCTTTGTCGGAGATGGGTCACGAGCCGCATCGACGGGGCAGGAAGGCCTCAGATCGGGATTTAGCCCCAACGAAGCTGAAACCAGGGAGGCGCTCGGCCGTGCTGGCCTTCGCGCCAAGGGCCGGCGAATTCTCCTGCGATATCGTGGCGCGGATGCACTCTGAGCCTCGAGAGGTAAGTGCTACCCTGCTCGTCAACGAGACGCCAATGAGCGTGCGGCGTCACGGAAACATATGGCACGGATTTTTTCCACGGTAAACGTCCGTACTTTCGAAAGCTGGCAATGGTGAATCCTTCAACATACTCTGCGCAACTCGCCGACGGCACTATCTCGGTTCACGTGGATCGAAGCCTTGTATCCCCCATCGAGATGTTCGGCTTCGGGCAGCGAATCAACCCGAACCGCTCGTTTCTGTTTGTTTCCAAGGTTCTTGGTCGATTCCTGCCGATCCGCCCTTCGGTCATGGGAAATGTATTCGACCTCCTTGCACGTCAGATTCCTGCCGATATTCCTGGTCCGGTTTTGTTCATCGGAATAGCCGAAGCGGGCATTGGCCTTGGTGCGGGTGTCCATCGGCGGTTCCGCGAACTCACTGGTCGCGGCGATGCAATATATATCTGCTCCACTCGCCATGATCTTAAACTGCCGCTGCTGTGCGAATTTGAGGAAGAGCATAGCCATGCCCCGCGGCACCTCCTGCACGAACCATGCGAGGCAAGGCTCCGCGACTTGGTTCATGGTGCGACCGGCTTGGTACTCGTTGACGATGAGGCTTCGACAGGTAAGACATTTGCCAACATCTTCGCTGCCCTTCCTGCAAAAATTCGTTTGAAGCTGAAGCACACAGTCCTACTTACGCTTACCGACTGGTCAGAAGGCGCTGCCCGCGCGGAGATCACGGGAACAGTCAGTGAGGCTACTATCGTTTCCGGACGGTACAGTTGGACTCCGCGTGGGGATTTCACGGCAGCTACTCCGCAGGTCCCTTCCTGTGACCGTCCTAAGCGGCCCGAGGTCTGTCCCGACGTCGCTCGAGACTGGGCGCGTCTCGGCGTCGTCGATCACTTGCAGGGTCTCAATGCAAACGCTGCCGATGACGGGATTACCCTCGTACTCGGAACGGGCGAACACGTGTGGCAGCCCTTCCTGCTTGCGGAGCGCTTGGAAAAGGAGGGCGCTGAGGTTTTCTATTCATCCGTGACGCGTTCTCCCCTGTCGAAAGGCCACGCGATCGGTTCAGTACTTTCGTTCTCCGACAACTACGGCGGAACGGTTCCACATTACCTCTACAACGTCGATCCAGCGCTGTACTCGAAAATTATACTCTGCTCGGAGACAGGCCCGGAAAATGTCTGTGCCAGCCTGATGTCCGCACTGGGCGATCCCATTGTCCTTTCAGACGTAGAAGGTGAATGAAGCCGCCTTAGGCCATGCGGTCTGCCGCTTCGAAATCGGCTCACTCGATCGGACATTTCCGCCAGTCCACAGCGACACAACACTGCTGTCGCGTTACCTAAGGACATCACTCCCATGGGGGATACCTATGACAGCATCGCCTCCCCTGCCACACTAGGCTCCTACGCCGAATACGACGTGACGCTCCTTCTCAAGAGAGTGGATATTCAGCCTACTGACACGGCCACGAGGGAAGAGGCCATCCAATCCGGGCGGCGGCATTACTCGGAAATGATTTCCGCCGAGATGGCCCCGACCCGCGAATACATGGAGCTGTTTGCTAAGGCCATGGCCACTGGTGGCCCGCGCATGGGCGCCGAGACGGCACGCCTCGCCCTCGCGATCGTGCAGTCGGTCGAGGGTCCTATTACCCTTGTCAGTTTGGTCCGCGCCGGCGTGCCCTTCGGCATCCTTCTCAAGAGGGCCATCGCCTTACTCGGCCGGGACGTCGGACACTACGGGTTGTCGATCATTCGCGACAAGGGCGTTGACGACGAGGCTATGCGCCACATTCTTGCCAGGCGTCCTGTCGAGAGCATCGTCTTCGTAGATAGCTGGACGGGCAAAGGAGCAATTGCGAACCAACTCGAAAAGAGCTTCAAGGACTACTCAGACCGGCCTGCGCGGCTAGTTGTATTGGCCGACCCCTGCGGCTGCGCATGGCTCGCCGCATCGGGCGACGACTGGCTTATTCCCTCCGGAATGCTAGGATGCACCGTATCCGGGCTTATCAGCCGCTCGATCCTCAACGCTGCCCTCGTCGGTCCCGGTGACTTCCACGCCTGCGTCCAGTGGGATAATCTCGCGGAACACGATATTTCCCGATCATTCGTGGATGGTATGTGGAATGATGTCTCCACTGTGATTGCAACCGAAATCCCGAGCGTCTGGAGTATCGAGACCCGCCGGGCGCATCGCGATGCCGCCGCCGCTGCCGTCGCCTGGGTGATGGGGGAGGACGCCGTAACGAACATCAACCGAGTAAAGCCGGGCATTGCGGAGGCGACCAGAGCCATCCTGCGACGTGTGCCGGAAAAGGTGTACGTCTCGTCGCCAACCGATCCAGAACTCGCGGCCCTCATGTACCTGATCGACAACAAAGGCGTCCCGTATGTCGTCTCCCCTAGAAAGATCGCCCCCTACCGCGCCGTCACGCTGATCCGGCACGTCTCCTAATCTCCACGTATGTCTACTTACGAGCTCGGCGCGCAGGTCAAGGAAACTGAGATGTGACAAATTCCGTATCGTAAAATTCATTGCCAATGGAGAATCCGCGAAAGCTCACATCTGGCAATCGATCAGATATTTAACCAGTCGCATTTTGGAGTACGCATATGAAGCCCATTGCTCTGGTGGACCTCGACGACACCTTGTTTCAAACCAAGAAAAAGATACCGGAGATTGCGGAAGCCGATCTGGTATTGGCGTCCAAATCCATTAATGGAAGCAACTCCTATATGACGAAGATTCAAGCTGCCTTTGTCGAGTGGCTGCTCGTCTCCACGGAGGCCATCCCGGTTACGGCGCGCGGCTCTGAGGCTCTTTCGCGCGTTACGATCGCGTTTGAAAGCTACTCAATCGTATCGAACGGTGCCGTCATCCTCAAAAAGGACGGCAAGCCTGACGCCGAATGGCATGAGGTCGTCGCAAGGGAGCTCCGGCCGCTTGCCGGCTTTTTCGATAAGCTCCTCGATGAGGGCAGGACCAAGGCGAGGGAACTTGGCGTCCACATCCGGTGCTGGTCGGTGATGGAAGCTGATCTCGCGACATATGTTGTCTTCAAAGAGATTGACGGAGACGGCTCACGCCTTGAAGAGATTGTGCCGATCATTCGAGAAAAACGGGGTTGGGTTCGACACCACAACGGCAATAACCTTGCGCTAGTTCCGCCTGCGATCTCAAAACGGGTGGCCTCACAATTTCTGCTCAAAAAGCTTCGGACGGAGCATCCAGGTCGCCCAGTGATCGGCTACGGTGACAGTGTGAGCGACTTCTCCTACCTGTCCCTCTGCGACTGGTGGGGCGCTCCGGGTAACTCTCAAATGACAGACCTTGTCGTTTCCGCTGTTGCGCGTGAGAGATAGGTGACACGCGTACTGCGAACGTGGTGATATGTGAGGAGGGTGCAGGAATGATCCTGCACCTCCAGTCTTTCAGTAGAAACTTCCTATGGGTAAAACGCCGCGCCATATCGCGGTAAGAACCATGGCAAGCGCGGCGAGGATCGCGAGATTCCCGTCGGCTTTTACCACGAGTACGTAGAGCTTGTATTTCAGCATGATATGACCTTTCGATGAGCTCATTAGGAACTGCCGTCTCGACGGTTCGTGCCTTACTTGCGCAGAGCGAAATTTCGCGCCCATGATCCTCTCGGCGTCGATCCGCCGGAAATGGTCGACGATGGGTTGATCGTCATAGACCATGGCCGCGCTCTTGACGCAGCCGAACATCATGGCCTTCAAAGACGCGACCGGGCCCTCGCCCGCAGCCGGCGCTGGAGATAGGAAAACTTGGTTGCTTGCCACACGCGTCCTGTCGATCTTATAAAAACGCAACGTTAGCCGAAGCGGGATCCATTTGGGATCCACGGCAACCAGCCGCCGGTCTCCCGCTCGAAACAGCAGCACATCGGCGCGCATGTCCGGCGTGAACCGTTTGCCGAACCAGCCAAGATCTTCGAGCACACCATCGAACGATGCCCCGTCGATTGGCGACTGTCTATCCATTCAAGCGGCCAGTGCGGCTGCTCGGCGTCACGCTTTCAACGCTGACGACCTCCGATCGGCAATGCACGACCCCAGTCCCAACTTGATCTCGGGCTCTGACGGCCCATCGCCCCGAAATAGAAAAGCCTGCCGCGGGAGGAGGTGCGGCAGGCTTTCCTAAAAGAACCGAACGGCGACCTGGGAGGAGGAGTGCCGCTGTTCCCACAGACGTCCCTTTGGGAGGAGGAGTGGGCCGTCTAAACTTCGAAGCGTTGCGGGAGGAAGCATCGCTTCGATGAAAATAGCAATACTCGGGCCAGCGCCATGAAGCCAGCGTCTATGTTGCACTGCAGCTATGCACCCGCCGCAACAATCGGCAGGACATCGAGCATTCCTACCCCTGATTTTGTCGGCGGCTCTGCCGCTGTTACAGAGTGGAACCGCTACAACGTCAATTTCGATATCGAAAGCCCCAAGAAGGCCGTGACAGTTCGCGGCGGCCCTGCCGTCATGGAAAGTAGCGCCGCTGGAGACGGTGGCCGGCAGCTAAGCTGGATCGGTGCGGTTCGCGACAGTCATTAGGGGACACCCGCTGACAGACAGTATGAAGTGGCAGTCGCTCCCAGAAGCGCAAGATGTTCTGCGGGTATGTTTTCACCGTTAAGACCCGGCTGTACAATCCCGATCCGGTACTCGATGAACTTGCGTCGGGCAGCCTTTCGAAGCGTGGCCAAGTCATTCAGGCTGCCTCGAATGAAACGGGCCCGGCCCTTAAGATGTGATGTTTCTCTCACGGTCAGGTGGTTGATGAGGTTCTTCAAGCTCCATGTCCCCTTCACCCCCTTCTGTGCTTGACCGCAAACGAGGTAAAGATCGTCCGCCCGGCGCCCCATTACTGCCTGCGAGTATTTCAGATGCCAGAGAAGTACGGTGACGGTATCGTCCGTCTCCTCGATCGCCACGACGTCCGCGCTCTCCCAGGTGTCATCGTCATCTCTTCCGGGAGAGTGGGCAGACAATCCTCGCAATGGGCGTTCCGCTGATCGCACCTCCTTTGGTTTTCTGACCACTTTACCGCCCGAAGCGTGACCTCTCGCTTTTGAGGCAAGTGTCCGAGCGTAAAGCGAAGCTATTGAATCTTGTAAAGAATTCGGTTGCGCGGCGGGCGGATTTCAACTAGGTTTCGCAGCGAGGCAGTACGCGCTGCCTTGGGGATTAGAACCCCCTGTTAGCGGTTGGTGTCGGCCGATTCGGCACCACACTCCTTGACCTTCGGTCGAGGAGCCTGTGGCGTATGTCCAGGTTCCTCGGAACTAAAGGCCACAGGACCGTCTAGCACGGTGTTCTAACTCCCCGATCAGTGGGTTGAGCGAGTTTTCAGCGGGGGCGCACCGCGTGAAACTCTCCATCGGGGTGACCACCATGAAGCGCTATGTAGCAGCCCAGGTTCGGACTTCGAGACCTGCGCAAGCCAAACAGTCGGATGTTGCACGCGAGTCGGTACATCCAGTCGATCGGCATGTCGGACAGCAAATCCGTATCCGCCGAATGCAGTCGAATGTCTCCCTAGGGGATCTCGGCGCCGGCATCGGGGTGAGTTTGCAGCAGGTACAAAAATATGAAAGCGGTAAGAACCGCGTCAGCGCTTCGATGCTCTACGAGCTTGCCAATTGCCTCAAGATCCCGGTTTCGAGGTTTTTCGAAGGCCTTCCAGATCCCGAAACCACTCAGGGCCAGCAATTCATAACAGAGATCGATGAGAAGATTGCCTACATTTCCACGGCGGAGGGACGGCGTCTGATAGACGACGTTTTGCTCCTTTCTCCGCGTGTGCGCAGCCGGGTCGTTGCCCTCGTCAGCTCGATTGTCGATGAAGAGATGGAAGAACAGAAGCCGGTTGGTTCATCTGCTGGTTCTTAGCTCCCTACCGGTCGATTTTCTCCGCTGCTTCAAGCGAAAATTCGGTGCGCAATACCGCCTTCTGTGCTCGCGAAAAATCGGCGGCGACGTGGTCTGCCCGCTCTTGCGCGGCGCGCCGGGCGGCTTTGCGCTGCGCAAGCGATAGGCCGGCATCGGCTTCATGGCTGCGCAAAACGGATTGTCGCATCAGCGCGTCCTGAAGCTCGGCGGCGGAGTTAACGCCGCTCTTGCGCAATGCGTCGACGACAGGATTGCCGGCGGCCAGGCTTGCCGCGATGTCGAGCGCTTCGGAGGCTTTCGTTTCCCGCTCCCGCGCGTTTTCGGCGTCCGCCCGCGCCTCAGAGAGGCTGCGGGAAAGATTGTCCGCCCGCAGGCTGCGGATCTGCAGCAACTGCCTGAGAGACTTCAGCGCCTTCATATCAGCCGCTCAGGCACCGTTGTTCGTCGTCAGGACTTCCAGCTGGCCGCCCTTGATGACCTTGATGCTGTCGGCTTGCTGCCGGCTCAGCACGTCTTCGACGGCCTTGGTGAAGACGGCGGGCCCGCGCACCAGCACCAAGCCGCTGGCGGGATCTTCACGCAGCGCATCGTCCGGCAGCAGCGGAAACAGCGCGCGAATGGCGTTTTGCTCGGTCTTCCAGCTGCGGCCGCCACGATCGAGGACAACGGTGGAGACCTCCTGCTTCGGCGCGATGATGATGCGGCTGCCGTCATAGGCGACGAAGAGATTGCTGGCATCGCCAAGCTTGACGAAGGCCTTGGCTCCGCTTTCCCGAACGGACCAATGCTCGACATTGCCGCTCAGCGTCCCGACTGTTGTGACCGGGATGCCGGACATGAAGGACAGCGTCTGGACGACATCGCCAAGCGGCAGGGAGACGACATCCAGGCGCACCTCCCGCTCGCTGGCGCCGGCCGGTGGAGGAAAGGAGGCCAGCAGTCCGATAGCGGCCATGTAAACAAAACGCGCAAACATCTGAGTTTACCTCACGATCCGGATATCGCCCGACAACTAATGAACGAAGGAAGGCAGGGGCTGCGAAATCCAATCTATTAATAATTATCTGATCTACTGTTGCAGATGATCGGTCCGCTGGGAACAGGACGGATATCCATTTCGCGCATTTGTTGTACATATCGCGAATTAATAACTTTTTAACATAAGCTATTGAATTCGATCTTGAATTCTGCAAGGCTCTGGCCGCCAAAACCATGCAAGGAGTTCAAGACATGGCTAGTACTTCGACACTTGATGCGGGCATCGGCTCGGCGATTTCCGCCTTCAAGTCGGCCCAGAACGAAGCGACCGAGCAGAGCCTGAAGGTTGCAACCGAAATCACCAAGATCAACGGCGTCGCAAACGCCATCAAGAAGATCGGCCCAGGCTGATTGAAACAATGGCGAGACGGGTTCGCCCGTCTCGCTTCCCCGCTCTCGAAGACAATAAAAGCCGCTCGACGGACGGTTCGGGAACAAGATGGTTATGGATCTAGATTCCTCTTCGCCGACATTCAGAGGTAACGCCGGCAACGCTGCGTCAGGCAGCGGCGGACCGGTCTTGCGCATCACGCGTGCCGGGCGCAGCTCCATTCTGCCGTTGACGGCGGAGCGGCAGGTGGTCGGCGGCAGCGCCGATTGCGACCTGATCATCCTCGGCGCCAAACCAGAACCCGCCTTTGCCATCAGTTTGCAGCGCTCCCGCGGCTCCGACACGGTGTCGTTGACCGCGCTGCGGGATGACGTCGTGATCGACGGTCGTTCCATCCCACGCGATCGGACGATGACCCTTACGAAGAGGCAGACCATCTCCTTCGACGGCACGGCCTGCGAACTCGAAGCTCTCGGCGCCGGGCGCGTGCGGTTCGCGCCACGCCGGATTGCGGCTGCCGGCCTTCTCGGGCTGGCGGCGTTGCTTTTGCTGGCCGGGCTTTACAACAGCGATGCGCCGGCTCACGAAGCCCCGCTCGTCAGGGTTTCCGCCGCGCCGGAACCGGCGCCGTCATCGGCGGCAATTGCTGCCGAAATCCGTCAGGTCATTCGTATGGCTCAGCTTCCCCAAGATCTGAGCATCGTCGCCACCGCCGACGAAATTCGCATCGGCGAAGGATCGCGGCCTCTCGGCCTGCCCGACAAGACCAAGCTGCGCAGCATCATCGCCTCGATGAGCCGGCGCGGTTCCGTTTCCATCGTCGATCTCACGACCCTCTCTTCCGGTCTCGACGGCTTCGTCGCCGCCGCCGGCTATACACCCGTCAGGTTCATCATCGGCTCCGACGGCCGCCGCTACGAGGAAGGCGATGTCGTTGCGAGCGGCTGGCGGATCAAGGAGATCGGCAACGACCAGATCATCGTTTCCCGCGACAGTGAGGACGATACGGTCAATTTCGCCTTCGCCGGCAGTGCCGAGCCGAAACTCGCCGAAATTTCCAGCAGCGAACAAGAATAGGCGATGGCGTCGGAAGCCGGATCATGAAGGTAAGGTCATCCGCCATCGCCATGCTTGCGCAGCGCACCGATATGCTGCTTGCGGTTTTTTTCGCCTCCGTCGTGACGATGCTGGTGCTGCCGCTTCCGAAAATCGTTCTGGACGTGCTGATCGCTTTCAATCTCTCCTTCGCTTTCGTGGTGCTGATCACCACGACCTATCTGAAGAGCGTCCTCGAAATTTCGACCTTTCCCGCGGTCATTCTGATCGGCACGCTGTTCCGCCTGGCCTTGACGATTTCCTCGACCCGGCTCGTGCTGGCGGACGCCGATGCCGGCGAGATCATCATGGCCTTCGGCGATTTCGTCGTTGCGGGAAATGTCGTCGTCGGGCTGATCATTTTCCTGATCGTGGCGCTGGTGCAGTTCATCGTGGTGACGAAGGGCGCCGAGCGCATCGCCGAGGTCGGCGCGCGTTTCACGCTCGACGCCATGCCGGGCAAGCAGCTCGCCATCGACAGCGACCTGCGCAACGGCCATATCAGCACGGAAGCCGCGCAGAAGCGCCGGTCGCGTCTCGAACAGGAGAGCCAGTTCTTCGGCGCGATGGACGGCGCCATGCGCTTCGTCAAGGGCGATGCGGTCGCAGGATTGGTGATCGTCGCCGTCAATCTCATCGGCGGCCTGGCGATCGGTATCTTCCAGAAGGGCCTGAGCTTTGCCGAGGCGGCCCATCTCTATACGCTGTTGTCGATCGGCGACGGTCTGGTGTCGCAGATTCCGTCCATTCTGATGGCAGTCTCGGCCGGTATCGTCGTGACCCGCGTGTCCGACGACGGCAACGGCAGTCTCGGCAGCGATATCGGCCGTGAACTCTTTCGGGAGCCCCGTGCATTGGCGATTGCGGCGGCGCTGACGATCTGCGCGGGCTTCGTCCCGGGATTTCCCACAGGCGTGCTCGGCGCGATCGGCCTGTGTCTGGCGGGCCTTGCCTTCATGGTGCATCGCCGGCGCGCCGGCCCAGCCGCGGCCGGATCGGCGAATGCCGTGGAAAGCGCCAATTCCTATCCGCTCGACAGGACGAAATACGGCGATCCCGTCATCGCCACCGTCACGGTGGAAACGCTGGCGCGGCTTGAGGCGATGCGACTCGGCGAAATGCTGGACGGGCGGATCCGCATGGCGGCGCGCGCCGTCGGCGTCTCCGTGACGGTGCCCACGTTCAACGCCGATCCCCGCATGGCCGAGGATCTGATCCATCTTCAGGTCGAAAACGTGCCCGCCGGTCTGGTCAGCTGCGGTCCCGAACGGACGGCCGAACAGATTGCCGACGACATCGTGCGCATCGTCCGCCGCCATATCGGCGCCCTGTTCAGCATCGACGACGCGGCACAATGGCTGGGCAGCCTCGAACCGCGTCTCGGCAAACTGGCGATCGACGTCGCCACCCAGGTGCCGCTGATGCTGACGGTCGCGGTCGTCAGACGCATGCTGGATTCCGGCGTGACGCTTTCCCAGCCGCGCGGACTGCTGGAAGTGATGCTGCACGCCGGCACCGATCACGCGCCGGATGCCCTGGCCGAAATGGCGCGCGCCGCGCTGGTCAAGCAGATCGCCTTCGGGCTTCTCGACCGGCGCGGATTGCTGCCGGCGCTGGTGCTTCCCGCCGAATGGAACCACTTCATCCGGTCCTATGACGCCGCTGGAGCGACCGAGAAGATCGAGATAGCCGAAAGACTGCGCCTGCTGGCCGAGAAAGCCAGACAGGCTCTCGAGGACGCCAACGAGCGGGGATACGATCCCGTCATCATCGTGCCGGGCGAATGGCGCCTGCTCACCCAGACGCTGATGATCCACCACAACTGCCGCATTCCAGTGCTGGCGGCGGAGGAGATCGACAGGGATATAACGATCGAAACCATCGGAGAGATCGGGCAAATCCGGAACGCTGCGGGCTCCAAACAGAGGCCGGGCTGATAGAGCAAGTGAAGTAGACGAGACCAACTGGGGATGAATGCAATGTGTGGCGTAGATGGACAAAGGCCCATAGACTTCGACAGAACCTCCCGTTTCGACCTTGAGTCCGGTTGCCTTGGCGGCAGCAATAGGACCGACACGGATTTCACCGCCATCCGAACCCGCAAGGTCTCGCCCTTCGAAGATTTCTCCGGCAACCCGCCGATGCTGGCATCCTATGTGCCGAACTCGCGGGAAACGTCGGAAAACGGCATGGATTCCGACCCCAAGGATGTGTTGCGCAAACACATCAACTGGCAGTCAGACTCCAAGAAGGTGGATCCATCCGACGAGAAACACGCCACGACTTTGCAGACCACGGCGGAAAAACCCGACCTCTCGAAAGAGGGCAGCGTCATCGTCGTCAAGGAGCCGATCGTCGTGGATGGAGGCGTGTTCAACGGCAAGGGCGCGACCTATACGGCCTCGTCCAAGCTCGGCGATGGCGGCCAGTCCGAAACCCAATCGCCGCTGTTCATTCTCAAGAACGGCGCCACGCTCAAGAATGTCGATCTCGGCGAGAATGGCGCCGACGGCATTCACGTCTATGGCGGCGCGACGCTCGAAAACGTCAATTGGCAGAATGTCGGCGAGGATGCGCTGACGGTAAAAAGCGCCGGCGACGTCACTATTATCGGTGCTCCGCCAAGGGCGCGACCGACAAGATCTTCCAGATCAATGCCGACACGAGGTTCTATCTGAAGGATTTCGTCGCTGACGGCTTTACCACGCTGGTGCGCACCAACGGCGGCAAGCAGATCGACGCCGACGTCACCATCGATGGCGGGGCGTTCTCCAACGGCAGCAACGTCTTCCGCACCGATAGCTCGCTTGCCAGCGTGACGTTCCTGTCCGATATCACGCTGGACAAAGTGAAGAACTGGACGCGTGTGGGTGACAACCAGTCGGGCGTCTGAGACGCTTGAGCACCGGGATGACAAAATGAAGAAAAAGCGGGCGCCTCAAGCTCCCGCTTTTCATTGCCGGCCTGGCCCTTGCCTGCGCGGCGGGCTGCTGCGCATTTCTGCGCCGATCTGCCGGCGCGCCGATTTCAGCTTCGGGTCCCCCTGGGTATCCTTGTATTCGCGCCGCGCTTCGGTCTTGGTCATGCGGTGTTCGTGCCTGAACAACGCGCGCGAAATGCGGATATCGAAAAACGCCGCCGCCACCATGATGCCGGCGGCAATGACGAGGATCGAGCCGAGGAGATGGGCTGTCGTGGAGAGCGTGCATGCTTCTCCGCAAAGAGGCGACCAGAAGATGCTGTTGAGGAAATAGAGGATCGCACCGCCGCCGGCGGCGGCGAGCAGGACAAACTTGACGAGCCCCTTGACGAACTCGGCGATGCTCGCGAGCGAAAAAAGCCTCTTGATGCCCTCGAACGGATTGAGCCGGGTGAAATCGAAGCTCATATGTTTGAACGATACGGGAAACCCCTGCCCGTCGAGGATCGACACCAGGATGGTCGCGGCAAGACCCATGGCAAGCGGCAGCCAGATGAGATCGAGCAGGGCCACGCCGGTTTCGCTCAAGCCGACAGTGACGGCGTCGGAGAGGTCGGCCCCCGCGGCGGACTGCAGGCCGCTATCGAAACTGCGGGTGAAATCCTCGAGGATATCAGGCAAGCCCCAGGTGACGTAGACGGCGATGGCAAGGACGGAGATCGCAACCGGGATTTCCTTCGAGCGGGGAACTTGGCCCTCGCGGCGGAGCCGATCGAGCTTCACCCGGCTCGGCGGCAGGGTTTTTTCCTCGGTATCGTCATTTTTGGCCATGGGTCACCTCCAGCATGGCTTTCACCTCGTTGAATCCGTCGATCCAGAGATCGTGGAAATAGCTGGAGATAAAGGCCGTGTAGATGACGAGAATGACCACGACCGCGAAGTTCTTGATGGCCGGCAGGCTATCGTTCAGCGGGAATTGTTTCGACGAGCGGCCAACGAAGGCCAGCGACAATTCGAGCGCGCAGGTGACGATCATGAACGGGGCGGCAAGCAATCCGGCCGCTTTGAACAGCCGGCCGAATACACCGAGGATCATGTCGAGCGGATCGTCGGGCATGGCGGGCATGAGCTTGAAGAGCGGCCAGAACTCGAACGACTTGTAGAAAATCGCGACCAGATCGATGATGCCGCCGGCGCTGACGAAAATCACCAGGGCGATCGACATCATCAGCGAGCCGAGCGGCGCGGTTTCCAGCGCGTTGATCTGGTCGAAGAGATTGGCGGCATTGGCCCCGCGATAGACATCGGTCATATCGCCCGCCGCCTGGGCCGCCCAGAAGGGAATGCCGAGCCCCATGCCGATGAGCGCCCCGAAGCAAAGTTCCTTCATCGAAAGGGCGGCCAGATCGAACCAGGACGTATCTCCGATAGCCAGCACCGAATAGGCGAAGGCGACGGAGGGCGCCGAAAGGCCGATTGCCAGGCCGAAACGCAGAATGCCGACGATGCTGAACAGCGAGAAGATCGGGAAGATCAGCAGGATCCCGAGCGCGCGGGCGGCGCCGAGCATGGCTGCGGCCGGTGCCGCGACCTCGATGCCGACGAGCGGAAGATGATCCGGCCCCATCCGCCCCGCCTCACTGAACCATGGTCGGGAAGTCGTTCAGGATATGAACGGAATGTTCGATCAGCGGCGTTGCCAGCACCCGGCCGAACAGCAGCAGGGTGATGGAGATCACGAAAATCTTGACGATCTGCGCGATGGTCTGTTCCTGGATTTGCGTTGCAGCCTGGAAAATGGCGATGATCAGCCCGAGAAGCGCGGCCAAGCCCAGAATGGGGCCGGCCAAGGCGAAGGTCGCCATGACGGACATGCCGATTTCGGCTGCGACCTGGTCTTCACCCATGACGGCAGGCCTTTCGCGTGGGCGCGGCAGACACCCGATCCAGGGCTTTCGTGAAGGGGGGATGCTCACTGCGCATAGGACAGCACCAGACCTTCCAGCAATCGCCGCCAGCCGTCGATCGAGACGAACAGCAGCAGCTTCAGCGGTGTCGACACCACGGTCGGGGACATCATCTGCATGCCGAGCGCCACCAGAATGGCGGAGACGGCGAAGTCGATCATCAGAAAGGGCAGATAAATCAGAAATCCGATTTCAAAGGCCCGCGTCAGTTCCGAAACGAGGAAGCTCGGCGTCAGCACAGTTATGTCGTCGGAGGCAATGGGGGTTGCCGGCGCGTTTGCCCAGATCTTCTGCGATGCTTGGACGAAAAAGTCGCGCACCTCGGCGTCGGAAAATTTCAGCATGAAATCCTTCAGCGGCGCCGCCACCTTGCTCATGCCGTCCGCCATGCCGCTGACCGTGCCGAAATCGCCGCTATGGGCGAGCAGCAATTGCCAGCTGTTTTGCAGCACCGGGTTCATCACGAAGGCCGAGAGCACGATGGCAATCGCAAAGACCAGGAGATTCGGCGGCGTCTGCTGGATGCCGATCGCATTGCGCACGATCAGCAGGACGACTGAAATCTTGGTGAAGGAGGTTGCGATCACGGCAATGACCGGCAGCATCGAGATCGCCGCCATCGCCACAAGGCTCTGGGCAAGAGGAAAGCTCTGTTCCATCAGTCGTGCAGCGCCGTGACGCGAACGGCGCTCAACCCATCCACGGAAATGATTTCGCCTCGTCCGATAATGCGGCCCTGGGCGATGATATCGACGGCGTCCGATAATGGCCTGTCGAGGTTGAACACATAGCCTTCGCCGATCGTCTCGAGTGTGCGCAGCGGCAGTTCCAGCCGTCCTGCATCGAAGACCAGCTTGATCGGGATGCTGTCGACAGGCGACGGACGCGGCTCGCCCTGCAATTCCTGATCGACGGTTTCATTCGTCATGAAATGCCTCATTGGTCCGGTTGGCGTCGACAGGAGCGGCTCGGTGAGGACCGCGCCTTTGTCCGAGCGCATGCAGGTTGCAAGGTAACGTTCACCGGTGATCGCGACCACGGTCTCCGCTGCCCCCCCATCGATGACGATGCCGTCCCCCAATCGCAGGGATTTGATCTCACCGAGCGACAGCACGGCATAACCGCGCCGGATGTTGACCGCCGTCGTCAGGGCATTGAGCGTGCGGCGCGGCAGGCGGCTTGCCCAGCCGACGAGGCCGGCAAGGAAGGTTTCATCGAAACGGCCGCTCAAGGGCAGGCTCATGCCGCTCCAGCCGATTTCGAAGCCGAAATTGCCGCTGGAATCCGGCTGCGGCTCTGCACCGATCTGCAGCAGCGACAGGCTGATGCCGATCTTGTTCTCGATTGCCTCGAAGGCCTCGACGAACTGATGTTCGACCACCGCCGCCTGTTCATGCGGCGACAGTTTTTCCCAGAGGAGCAGCGGTTCAAGCCTTTCGGCCAGCAACCGCAATGCGCCGGCCGACGCAATCAGCATCTGCTCCCGTTCGCCGATGCGGCAGAGAATGCCGACTGGATCGGCAATCCGCGCGGCTGCGATATCGGGGGACAGCGGGCGAACGGAAAGCGTCTGCTCCCGGACCGGAATTTGCCAGGCGGCGCGCATCGTCGTGCCGGAACGGGAAAAGAAGCTCCCGGCCATCGATGAGCGGGGCCATGCGGGCGCGGCGATATTCATCGGACAAGCTCCTCGAGCGCTTCGACGATCGCGCCGAACGGCTGCGGCTTGCCCTGGCCGTCAAACAGGAAGCGCTGGATGAGCCCGTGTTTGGCGACGGCCTCGTCGACGGCGGCGTCGCGCCCCTGGCGATATTCGCCGACGCGGATCAGCAGTTCCACCTCGTCATAGAGGGCAAGCAGGGCGCGCAGCCTGTCGGCTGCCTGGCGATGGCTCTCGCTCACCACTGCGCTCATCGTCCGGCTTCGGCTGGCCAGCACATCGATCGCCGGAAAATTGCCTGCCTTGGCAATCTTGTCGGAGAGCACGATATGGCCGTCCAGCAGCGATCTGGTTTCTTCGGCAATCGGATCGTCTTGCTCTTCGCCTTCGACGAGCACCGTATAGAAAGCCGTCATCATGCCGTTTGCGCTGTTGCCGGCACGCTCGAAGATTTGCGGCAGGACGGCGAATACGGAAGGCGGAAAGCCGCGCCGCACCGGCGGTTCGCCGGCGGCAAGCCCCACTTCGCGCAAGGCGCGGGCCATGCGGGTGACGCTGTCGATGACGAGCAGCACGTGTTTTCCCTGCTCGCGAAAATATTCGGCGATCGCCGTTGCCGTCATCACCGCCTTGAACCGCTCCAGCGCCGGGCGGTCGGATGTGGCGACAACCAGCGTCACATTCGAGGGGACGCCTTCCGGCATGTTGCCGGCAACGAATTCGCCGACCTCGCGTCCGCGTTCGCCCACCAGGGCGCAGACGATCACATCGGCCTTGTTGTTGGCGACGATCTGGGACACCAGCGTCGACTTGCCGGCGCCAGGCGCGCCGAAAATACCGATGCGCTGGCCCTGCCCGCAGGTCAGCAATCCGTCCAGGGCGGCAATTCCCGAGGTGAACGGCTGGCGGATGGGACGGCGCGACAAGGGGTTGACCGGCTGGCCGTAGAGCGGCTGCAGGAAACGCGCGTCCTCGCCGGCCGGATTGGCGGAGGGACGCAGGACGTTGCCGTGCGCATCGACGATCGCGCCGAGCAGGAAGTTGCCGACAGAGATCGCCGGCTCCCGGCCGGTCGGGACGATTTCCGTGCGCTGGGAGATGCCGCGGGTTTCGCCGTGAAGCGAGAGAAGTGCCGTCTCGCCGTCGATACCGACGACATCGGCGAGGCCGATGCGGCCCCTGCCCGGCTCATGCAGTTCGCAGAGCTCGCCGATCCGAACCGAGGGGATGAGCGCCCGCACCAGCAGGCCCGAAACACTCGTCACGCGGCCGCTCTGCCGTCGCACGTCCGTCTGTTCGAGCGTCCGCTCCATGCGAAGCAATGCGTCAGCCATGGACGAGGGCCTCGATTACGGTGGCGAGCTGGTCTTTCAAGCCGATCTGGCTTCGTCCCGCCGATGTCTCCAGGACGATCTCGCCGGCAGACATCAGCGGATCCGTTTCGATAGTGATGCGATGATCGATATCCGCAATTGCCTGGGCGATCATGGCGGCATCCTCGGGGGCGACATGGAGGGCGATCTCCTGGGCCTCTGCGGTCTGGGATATGGCGTGGCGGACCAATCGCCTGGTGCGTTCGTCGGCCTCCATCGATCCGAGGATCAATCCGACCGATTTCAGAACCACCGCCTCGACCCAGCTGTCGAGATTGGCAATCTCCTGTTCGGCTTTTCCGAGCGAGGCGGCAAGCCGTGCGGCGGCATCACGAACGCCCTGTTCGAACCCGTCGCGATAGCCGTTTTGGGCGGCCTGCTCGCTGGCGGCTGCAAGTGTGGCCTGGGATTGGGCGGCGTCCTGGCGGGCAGCCGCCAGAATTTGCGCCGCCTCCCTGATCTGGCCGAAGTTTTCCGCCGGAATGATGCGGTCGTGGCGTGCAAATCCCGAGCTCATCGTCCGGCGCCTTCCTGTGTGGAGGCGACCTCGTCGACGGCGGCCGTCGCCAGAACGAGCGCCGGGCTCTTCAACAGGGAAGCCGAGCCGTTTTCGGCCATGTCGCGCCAGCCCGCCCACCGCCATGCCGCAGAGATCCGATATTCGTCTGCCAGAAGCGCCAGCATCGACCAGCCATCGGCCTCGACGACATGCCTTGCCTGCTCGCTCAACAGATCAAGCGGCGGCGTTGCCGTGGAAAGATTGATGTGGCCGAGGGCGAATGCGACCGCTTCCTCGCCGTAGGCGGCCCTGAGCCTCGCAAGGGTCGGGCGATCGACCGCGGGGCAGAAGGCTGCGAGATGATAGGCGAAGCCCGCCCGGAACGCGGCCTTTGCGAGTCCGTCCGCGTCCATGGAAATCAGGCGGCGGGCGCCGTCGGCAAATGTGGCGGGGTCGCCATGGGCTTCTGCGATCTCCGTGAAAAGCCGCCGGTGCAGCCGCCGCGACAGGGTAGACCCATCGGCAAGGAGCGGCGCGGTCCCATCCCATCGGGCGGCCGTCAGCATATCCGCGGAAAGCAGCGCTGCCCTGCGGATCCTCGCCGCATCCGAGATCGCCTCGCCGTCCGAACGCGGCGTGCGCATGCTCAGCGCTCCTTCCGCTGCGGCAACAGCAGCAGCAGGCATGCCCCGATGGCGAGGATAATTGCGCCGATCACGGCCAGATTGGGGGCCTTGAAAGCCGAGAGAGCGCTTTGCACCATCGAGAATGGCGCTGCGGCGGGTGCCGGCGTCACGGTTGCCGCCGGGGCCGATGCTGCCGTTGCCGGCGGGGCCGCCGGCGCGCCGACCTCCGACCAGGGGCTGACCACCACCGAGACATCTTCGTAAGAGAGATCACGGATGCTGTTGACCAGAACGGACCGGCTTTTCATGTCGATCTCGTTGAGATTGGCGCCGGGGCGATATTGCAACACGGCCGCCGCCCTCGCCTTTTCCTTGATGAGCCCGCGGCCGTTTTCCTCCGGCAGCACCACATGGACGCGCGCCGTCGCCACGCCGTCAAGCCCCGAAAGCGTTTCGGCAAGCTGCTGCTCGATGGCGTAGCTCATCCGGGCTTTTTGTTCGTAAGGCGTCACAAGGAAGCCGTTGCCGGGAAAGAGTTCGGCGACATTTCCGAACGACTGACGCGGCAGACCGGCGTCCGCCAGCAACTCGATCGCCCGGGCATGATCGGCTGATTCAGCGGCGATCGCATAGGTCCCGCCCTTTTCGCTCTTCATGGTGACGGAGATGCCGGCGCGTTCGAGCAGGACCTGAGCATCCAACGCATCGCGCTGATCGAGTCCCGTCAGCACGTCCTGGCTGCAGGCGGCGAGGAACAGGCAGAGGGCGAGCATGGCGGCCTTCGGAAGGACTTTGCGCGCGGGCGAAGTGATCGGTGATCTCGCAAGGGCCGATGTGATCATGATATTCACTGGCCCTGCGTCAGCCGTTTGGACGACGACATCACCGACTGGGTGAGTGACGACAGCAGCGTCGTGCCGGTCGCGAATTGCTGTGATTTCTCCAGCCGGTCGATCGATGTCGTGATGTCTTCGATCTTCGGGCCGCTGTGATCCTTGTCCGCGGCAAATCGCACCAGCGGCGTCTCCGGCTGGCCGTTCCCGGCCACCGGCATGAAGAATGCCGACAGCCGGTCGAGAATGCTGGAGGGCCTGGTATTGCCTTCCGGTGAATAGGAGGGCGGGACGGCGTCGGACTCAGGCGCGATCTTGCGGCCCTGGATGTTGGGAATGGAGGTGAGTTCGGTTGGCCGAAGGCCGGCGAAATCCGCCGGCTGCAGCCCGATCCGTTCCGCCACGATCTCCGAGGTCTTCAGCACATTGCCTGTCGATACGCCATCAACGGGCGGCGTAAAGGCGCGGCCGGTAAGTTCTTCTCCGCTCATTGCAATTCCTCAACTCGGTACACGTCAACTGCAAACGATGAACGGGAACGCTACTCGTCGCTGCCTTCGTCGATCGCCTCCTTGGCGAAATTGAAAAGCGAATTGTTCAGCATCAGGGTGTTGGAAATCATGCCTGGCAGAAACGCGTCCACGGCAGCGGAGAGTATCTCGCTCTCGCTGTTCGGATCGACCTTTTTCGTCGTGCTGCCGGTGGTGTCCTTGGAACCTGTCTTATCAGTCGTCAGCCCCACCGAGACAGGGTTTGCAGGCGCCAGGTTCAGGTCGGAATTCACTGCATCTACGGCCATATGAGCACTTCCATCAAGGAGTTATCAAAATGAATGCATGATTTGATATGGATAAAAAAACGGCCGGTCAATTGTTTAAACTTAACCGATGGTTAATTTTCGGAAATTACAATCGGCTTTGACAACTTTCTCGACCTTTATATTAAAATTGAACGTTTTTATCCATAAAGCGCAGCAGATATCCAGATTGCGCATGAAATTCATACTTAAATTTATTGCCATCAAATGTTCACAGGCCCGACCGCCTCTACGCCAACCGGGCCTGTGAGTACCCAGATATTTGGTGTTGCGAAAGCGTCCCGGATCAGCCCACCGCCGTACCGCGGCGCTTCTCGATATCGGCGATGATCGCGTCCCAGTTCTCAGGGGTCAGCTCGCGCTGTTCCGGGTCGCGGGGCGCGGGGGCGACGCCGCCCTTGGCGCCGACGCGCTGACCTGTTTTGGCGTAGATGCCGACCGTGTCGTTGACAGTGCGCTTAAGCATGTCGTTCATCATGTCGGTCTGCTTGTGGAAGGCTTTTTCCTGCTTGATGCTCTGGTAGATGGCAAAGCCCGCCCAGGCCGCCCAGGACACCGCGCCGGCGATCGCGAAGGCGAGCGAGAAGCCGCCGGAGACGAGCGCTACCGTTGCGCCCGTGCGCCCGAGGAAGGTGGAATTCACCAGCATATTGGCAACGCCTGCGATGCCCTCGATCGCGCCGACCGTGTCCGCCGCGGTTCCGATACCCATGAAGATGAGATCGACCGGATCGCCCTTGCCACTGGTGAGCCCCTGCAGGAACTGGTAATATTCCACCGGCAGCCAAGCGATGCCGGCAACGGCGCCAACCGTCGTCCCGGTATTCTTGAAAAAGGCGGAGAGCACGCTGCGCTGCGCCCGCGCCAGCTCGTCGGAAACGCCGACGAGTGAACTGATCCCATCCAGCAGCGAAAAATTCGAGGCTTTGATCGCCGAGCCGAGCGCACTGCCCATGTGCGCGAGAGCGCCAAGGGCGTGCAGAACCACGATGCCGATGCTGTCCCAGGTCGGGCTCGTCATGTTGAGGCCGGCATAGATGGAGCGGGATGCGGTAAGCACCGACATCACGCCGGAAGAGAGCGCCGCCTTGTATTTGACAGGATCGACCCCTGCCGGCGCCGCCGTCGCGGTCTTGTCGATCAGCTTGGCAAGGTCGGCCTTGATCGTTTCGACGCTGCCGCCCGGTCGCATCGTCGCCCAAAGCGCGGTGAAGATCGTCGTGAAATTGGTCTTGTATTGCGCCATGGCATCGGCATTGCCCTTGAACAGGGTTTCCGCCAGCGCGTCGAGGCTCGGGGCGATGATCTTCTTGATCGCCTCTTCGGCGGTCTTGCCGTCGACGATGATTGGATCGATCACATCCGTGCCGGGCATCAGCGTCTTCATCAGGCCTGACATGGAAAGTCCCATGTCCTTGAGGCTCGATGTCAGATATTCGCTGTCGATATAGGGCAGATCGAGACTTTGGATGGTCTTGCTCCAGCCATTGTCCGTGGTGGCGAACATGCGCTCGGCGATCCAGGCGTCGCCGCCGCTGCCGGCGAAGAAGCGCCCGCCGTCTGAGCCGTTGGCGGCAATGCCCTTGCCGGCCAGCCCGGTGCCGATCATGATCGCCGCCATGACGTCGTTGAACGAATAGCTGGCGAGATTGCTGGAGGGCAGCGGCGAGACGCTCTTGTCCCACTCGGCATTGGCCGGCAACTTCGAGACCAGGCTGGCGCCCATGACGAGCCCTTCCAGCGCGGTCTGCACCGCATGGCGGTAGCCCAAGACCTCCTTGCCGCCGGGTGCGCTCAGGCGCGACGTCAGGCGCTCCAGATTGCCGGCGAGATCGCCGATGCCGATTTCTCCGGCGCCTACCTTGTCGAGCAGCGGACCGAGAAGCGCCTTGACGTCGGCCTTGAACTGATCGCGCACCTCGGGGCTGTCTGACCCGTAAAACTGGTTGGCCATCGCCTGGATGGTCGGGTTGAACAGGTGGGTGATATTGTTGGGAACGGTGCTGCCGAATTCGGAAGCGGCAACCTTTTTCAAACCGTCGAGGTCGATCTTGAGATCGGGGAACAGGCTCCCGCCGAGCCCGAGCGACTGGTCGAAATCCACAACCGGCAGGATGGAGCCGAGCCCCTTCAGTTCCCGCTCGGTCTTGTTGCCGGCCAGTCCCATGCGGATCAGGCCATCGAGCGCCGTCGTCGGATCGGAGATCGTCGGCAGCACGTTCTTGTCGAAGAATTCGGCATAGGTCTTGTCGGCAATCGCCGAGCGCTGCTTTACGAAATCGTCGGGAAGCACCATGGAATAGAAGCCGAGGGCGGCATTATATTCCTTGAGAATGGTGGTGACGTCCTTGCCGGATTTGAGACCGTCATTCAGCAGGCCGCCATTGACGATGTCGCGCTCAAAGGCATCCTCGACCTTCGTACGCAGGTCCTTCATCTTCTCGTCACGCGTTATCGTGTCGTTGATGATCTCGGAAGCGTCCTTGTTCGTATCGGGCGGCGCCACGCGATAACCGGAGAAGATCAGCTTGAAGGCCTTCAGCGCCTTCTCCGTCATCAGCGAGTTGACGTCGGGGTCCGAGCCCAGGATGGCGATCGACTTGTCGAGATCCTTCAGGATCTCCTGGTCGTTGTAGATGCCGCGCTGGTTGTCGCCGAGGCTGTCCTTGTATTGGCCGAAGGTCGCCTTGGTCTGAAGCAGATCGAGATACATGATCAGTTTCTGCTCGGCAGTGTAATTGTGAGGGTTTTTGACGACGTCGATGCTCTCGAAGGATTTGTCCTTGTCCTTCAGCCCTTCCATGAAGCCCTGATTGATCTCGCTCATGAAATCGGAATTGAACAGGAGATCGATGACCGGCTGGATCGGCGCGGTAGGGCGGGACGTGCCATTCGACGTGGCGGCCAGCGAAACGAACTTCGGACTGCTCGTCTGCGCCGATATAGAGGAGAAAATCGTCAGGGCTGCCGTCGTGGTCCCGTCAGAGGCAAAAGGCGATGCCTTCTTTACCGTGGTGCTCGTGGTTTTGCCCTGGCTCGTGGAATTTTCGGACTTTGGATCGGAATTGGCGTTTAGCCGGAGAAATGAAACCGTATCGATATCCGAAGATGCTGGTGCGATCGATGACATGCGTTCCCTTTGATTTTCTTTTTCCGCTTTTCGCGGATGACGTCGTTTACCTTACGTTAGGCATAAGATCGACCTTTGCGTGATAATTCAAGCCCGATCGCGACATCGCGGTTGCATAAAATGCAGCGGCCTCGCGCCTGGAGATCAAAAATCACATTTTTACCGAGGGGTCGCAGGGTATTTCCCAGGCTGTGGCGGTCATCGTTGCCGCCCCTCTGCCTCTACCAGATGAATGACGGGTCTGGCCCAAATTCGAGATGCACGGACTCGCCGGTGTAGCGTTCAAGCTTCTCGTTCAGCTGCTTTTCCATTTTGTCGAGCTTCTTCACGCCATTGGCCATATCCCACAGACCAAGCGCCAGCCCGACGGCCGAGGCAACGAGGCCGGTGACCAGTCCGGCCGCGGCAAGGCCGGTTTTGGCGGCGCTGCTGAAGATGGTCACGACTTCCGGCGCCACCGTTGCGAGTCCGGAAAAGGCACGGGACATGGCATTGGTCAGATAAAGCATCGCCTCGGAGAAACCGATCAGCGCGTTGCCGGTACCGGCAATGCCGCCGATTATTTCGAGCGCGCCCTTGGCGCGGTCGCCGGCCTTCATCGACCGCGACGCCGAATAGAAGCCGAGGCCGGCCATGGCGAGGCCGCCGGCCGCGCCGAGGATCTTGCCTGCCGCTTCAATCGTCTTCGGCGAGAAGTTCATCGAGATCCCCTTGCCCCAGCTGCCAGGCTGATTGCCGAAGGCGCTGAACGGTTTGCCGGCAACGTCGAGGTTCTTGCCGAGACCTTCCATCGTCATGCCGACGATCTGCGTCGCCGAGCCGACCGCGGCGGCGATATCGGCCGGCGTCCACTTGCCGCCGGCGCCGAGGCCGCGCGCCACCAGCACGCTCGACATCGTCAGCATCTGCACGGCGTGCACCAGACCGGCCTTGTACACCTCGGCATCGATGCCGGCAGGTGTCCGGGTCTGGCGCGGCAGATCGAGCGAATCCTTGAAGGAGGCGAGCGCATCGTCGAGCTTCATACCGCCGCGCACCATCCGCAGAACGCCGTCGACGTCGCGCGCTATATCCTGCGCCAGGTTCTGTTTCAGCGTTTCGCCGCCATCGGCCGGGCCGTTTTTGCTGATGAAATCCTCGGCGAACGTAGTTGCCAACTGGCTGATGGCGTCATTCGTCGCCCCGGGCTCGAAGGTGTCATCCGGCCCCGACAGCAGCGGCTCGAGATCGACACCCTGGCCGTCGCCGATATAATGTTCCTTGACGATATTGGCGAAGGTGACGTTCGCGGCGTCGAGATGCGCATCGATATAATCCTGGGGCAGGAGATCGACGAGGGTGTTGAGTTCGGAATAATAATCCTTCAGGGCATCTTCGAAGCTCTTGCCGGCGCTCAGCGCCCGGTCGATCGCCTTGCCTCCTCCGATGTCGATCAGATAGGCGTCCTCGATGTTGGTGAGCAGATCGGAATTCTCCGGTCGCTGCAGATATTCCTTCATGCCGCTCGCGAAGATATCCGAGAGATGCTGCTGCGTCGCCGGATCGGCCGTCAGCTTTTCGATCCGCGCATCGAGGTCCTTGCCGACGCGCTCGCCATCGGGCACGCTGTCGCCATACTGGTTCATATAGCCATTGAACTGCTGTTTGATCTCGATGAGATCGTAGAGCAGCGTCGCCTTCTGTTCCGGCGTCAGCTGGTCGAGGTGGTCCATGTTGTCGGGCGCGACGAAATCCCGGTTCACGTCCTTCACGGCGTCGCCGAGAATGCCGTATTTGAGTTCGTCGAGCTTCTTCAGCGTCGGCTCATAGGCGGTCGACGGAGCGTAGCCGCGCAGCACCTTGCTTTCCAGGATGTCGTTCTCGTCGATCGGGCGCTCCACGACCGGCTCGATGGCATCCGAGCCCGACATGACAAGGTCCATCTTCTTGAGGCTGGATGTCAGATAGTCGCTGTCGATATAGGGCAGATCGAGACTTTGGATGGTCTTGCTCCAGCCATTGTCCTTGGTGGCGAACATGCGCTCGGCGATCCAGGCGTCGCCGCCGCTGCCGGCGAAGAAGCGCCCGCCGTCTGAGCCGTTGGCGGCAATGCCCTTGCCGGCCAGCCCGGTGCCGATCATGATCGCCGCCATGACGTCGTTGAACGAATAGCTGGCGAGATTGCTGGAGGGCAGCGGCGAGACGCTCTTGTCCCACTCGGCATCGGCCGGCAACTTCGAGACCAGGCTGGCGCCCATGACGAGCCCTTCGAGCGCGGTCTGCACCGCGTGGCGGTAACCCCAGACTTCCTTGCCGCCGGGAGCCGCCAACTGCGACGTCAGGCGCTCCAGAAGGCCGCCAAGATCAGCCTGACTGACCTCTCCGGCACCGACCTTGTCGAGCAGCGGACCGAGAAGCGCCTTGACGTCGGCCTTGAACTGATCGCGCACCTCGGGGCTGTCTCCCCCGTAAAGCTGGTTGGCCATCGCCTGGATGGTCGGGTTGAACAGGTGGGTGATATTGTTGGGCACGGTGCTGCCGAATTCGGAAGCGGCAACCTTCTTCAAACCGTCCAGGTCGATCTTGAGATCGTTGCCCGGGTCGGTTTCGGGCGTGCTCACCTTTGCATCGACCAGGATCGCGGTGGCGCCGCTTTTGCTCTGGGTAAACCCGACGAAGCCCCGCGCAGCGGAGATGTCGAGTGCCTGCCCGTTACCGCTCGGCGCGATCTTTCGTATTTCGCCGGCGTCGATGGTTTTTGTCGATGCAAAACGGCCAGTCACGTCTTTCTGGCCGAGGTCCACGACCAGGGTTTCGACCTCTTTCGATCCGCTGCCAACACGTTGCAACATGATTTCGTCACTCCTGATCGACGGCCGCACCCTGAACGGAGGCCCGGAAAGCCTCGTTAGGTCAGAAGTTTTTCAGTGATATGACAAATGGGTGCTATCGGAGCGGCAAAATTGAACCATTGACCCCCACATAGCGCTTCCAAATTATACCGCAGTACAAATGCTGGTGACACCGCAGTCGCCAAGGTGCGGCGCAATAGAGCACGGTCCCGTAGGGAATGCGCTCACGAGACAGATCGAAGTCGGTCCTCGGGCTCGGTTTTCAGACTGCATTGTCCGGCAAATCGGTATAAGCCGTCCTCTCGAACAAATCAGGAGACAACATGGAAACCGTGGAAATCAGCAGCCGCAGCGACTTCGGCCTTTGGGCAATTGAGCGGGCGCGGGAAATCGTAACGTCCGAGGGAACTGCTTTTGCGATGGCCGCTCGCGATATGGACGACGAGGCGCTTGCAAACGCTGCAGGCGCGCTAGGCAAGGCCATCAGCGATGCGATGGTGGAAGTGTTTGACGGCCTGATAGATGAATCGTGATTGTGAAGAGACAGCGGGTCACTGACCGATAAAAATTGGTCAGCACCGTCCGGGCTCGCCGTCTTCCCCTCTCATTGCAAACTGTCAGAAATTTGCATATATTTCTGACAAGAGAAATGCCATGCAAAAGCTGACATCGCAAATCATGGGACATGCTGAACGACTGCCGGAAGGATCCGCGCTTTCGGCAAAGAGCTTTTTGCATCTCGGAAATCGAGCCGCCCTGGATCGGGCTCTGTCGCGCCTGGCCGAGCGTGGCGAGCTCGTCCGGGCGGGCCGTGGTATCTATATGCGGCCCGTCAAAAGTCGCTTTGGCAGTCGGCCGCCGACGGTCGAACAGGCCGTAGAGGCGGTGGCGCAGCAGCGCGGTGAGGTCATCGTCTCGAATGGCGCCGCCGCGGCAAATGCCCTGGGCCTGACCTCCCAGGTCCCGGTCCGCTCCGTCTACCTGACATCCGGCCGTAGCCGGACGATGACCCTTGGACAGCAGACGGTCGAGCTCAAGCACGTGCCGCGCTGGCAATTGGCCTTGGCAGATCGACCTGCTGGCGTGGCGGTCCGCGCACTTGCATGGCTTGGGCCGGAGAGGGCCGATGAAGCACTGTCGCGGATCAAGCGAAAGCTGCCGCCAGACGCGTTCGGCGAGCTGGTGGCGGCGGCTCCGCAGTTTCCGACCTGGCTTGCAAGAAGCGTAGGAAAGGCTGCGCATCGCTGATCTGTTTCTGACCTTGTCAAAGGATAACCGACGCGAAGCCTTGGCGGTGGCGGCCGACCGCACCGGACGGCCCATTCATCTCCTCGAAAAGGATGTCTGGGTCGTCTGGACGCTGCAGACGCTCTTTTCGTCCAAGCTCGGTGAGCATCTCGTCTTCAAGGGCGGCACTTCGCTATCGAAAGCCTACGGTGTCATCAAAAGGTTCTCCGAGGATGTCGACCTGACCTATGATATCCGCGCCCTGGCGCCGGACTTGGTCGGCGACAATGATGAGGCGCTGCCGAAAACCCGCAGCGAGGAGAAGCGTGGACTATGACGCGGTGAGCAGCGGATCCGGTTATGTCGCCCGGAGCGTCATGCTCGAATTCGGGGACCGATCCACCGGCGAGCCGGCCAGTATTCGCGATGTCGACTGTGACGCGTCGGGTCAGGTTGATGGTGTCGAATTTCCGAAAGCGACTCCCCGCGTCATGCACGCGGAGCGGACGTTCTGGGAGAAAGCGACCGCCATCCATGTCTTCTGCCTGCAGGAGCGCCTCCGCGGTGATCGTTTTGCTCGTCATTGGCATGACGTCGTCCGGTTGAACGATGCTGGTTTCGCCGACAAGGCATTCGCGGATCGGCAGCTTGCCAATGCCGTGGCGAAACACAAATCCATGTTCTTTGCGGAAAAGGCGGCCGACCGCTCGCCCATCGACTACGCCGCAGCCGTCAATGGCAATCTGGTTCTGACACCCTCCGGAGAAGGTCTGCGCGCACTCGGTGAGGATTACGCGCGCATGGTCGACGACGGTCTGCTGCTCGGCGATTCCGAGCCGTTCGAGCACCTGTTCGAGCGATGCACGCAAATTCAGGCGCATGCCAACAAAAGCGACGCGTCAAAATAAGCAATTGCCGGCCCACAGCCGCACCTGCCCATTACTGTGAGTGCCCTGTCACCGACGCGGTTTGGCTTCGCGCCAATTATTAGGCGTTTGCTCGTGGCAGGCACCCTTGATGTGATGAGAGTGAAGCTCGGACCCGGTTATTCCGGCTCCGGCCTCGGCGAGGATGTGGCCAAATACCGCACGGGTGCGGGTTCGTTTGAGGAAAGTTGCGCCACGTAAAATGAAGATCCGGTGTGTTTGCAGTGAAGGCATTCTAATTCCCAATTTCAATCTCGCCGGAAGCCCGAGCAAGCCCAAAATCGCTGACGCGAGAATCGACACGGATGTTCCACTTGCCGCAACGGCACGCGTCCTCCCACTGGCGCGCCGCACGCTTGATTGGCTCTATTCCCGCAGGGGGGGGTCGACAAGACGAAGGTCACTTCTTGGCGTCCAGCGGATCGATGTCGCCTTTCATCAGGAAGGCCGCAATCTCGACAGGGCCAGCGCGCCCGGGCGTGACGATGATTTTTGCCATCGCCTTGTCTGAATGAAGATGCGTCGAAGCCGGCTGTGCTGCCGCAGCGATAGGCGCGCGGTGGCGGCGTGAATCGCCAAGTTGCCGCAACGGCCAGCACGAGGAACTCGACCAACGTCTCGGCGGCGAAATAGCGGAAGGTGCATTCCGGTAAACCACGGCGATCGAAACTTAAATCCGTCGCAATCTTCTCGACACTCACGTAGCATGAGCCTCGCGAACAAACGCCGCCACGCCACTATCGCAACTTCACTTCTCCTCCTCGGGATGCCGACTAACACGTTCGCCCATCCCCATATCTTCGTTGATGCAAAATTCGAGGCGGTCGCGGCGCCCGATGGAAGCCTCCAGGAGCTGCGCGACACATGGCAGTTCGATGAGGTGTTTTCGTCGTCAGTGCTGCTCGACTACGACAAGAACCGCAACAATGCCCTCGACCCTGCGGAAGTTGCTGCCGTCGCCAAAACAGTCCGGGAGTCGCTTGCGCAGTACAACTATTATATGAACATCACGATCAATGGGAAAACACTCGCGCTTGCGAAGCCGGACATCCTGCATGGGACCTATGAGAACGGCTCCCTCACCCTGTCTTTCGCACAGAAGCCAATGGCCAAGACGCCGCTCAAAGGATTGATTGTTTTCGGCGTTTATGATCCGACACTCTATACTGCTCTCGATTTTGCCAGCGATGCCGATCTGAAAATCTCGGGCGAAGGCTTTAGCGGTTGCACTCACAAAGTCGTCAGGCCTGGCTCGAAAGAAATCCTTTCCGAAAATCAGGCGATGCTGACGACGATGTTCTTCAACGATCCAGTGGGCACAGACTACTCGCAGATTGTTGCGACCCGATTGGAAGTGCGCTGTTAAGGAGTGTCGAGGCATAATTGCGAACTATCGAACCTCGTTGTCGCCTCTGTCATGATGATCGATGTCATTCAGGTCTTTGTTTACATCACGGAGAGCACCAGATGCGTTCCAGGCTCAACCTTTTGCTAGCAACGGGGTTGGTCATCCTGGCACCAATGCTGTCCGGATCAACTCCCGCACGTGCCGCGGGCAAGAGTTCGCCTTTCCCGGCTTGGATAGCAGACTACGTCGGCGACGGGAAAGGCCAGATCACGCGCGTGGTTCTGGAGCGGGCGCGGAGGTTATATCTGGAGAAGGTCGCGGAGGGAACGGTCAAGAACGCCTGTTACTTCGCAATGGATGCGACACGACCCAACGATCTGACAGTTGGCCGGTTCTACGTGATCTGCGAGGCGAAGCAGTCGTTTCGGGTGATCTCGGCAGGGCATGGTGGCGGCCTCAACCTCCCTGGCGTGGTCAACTTCTCCAACGGCCGGGAATGCGCTAAGAATTTTGGCAACGCGCTGGACTCAAACTTGACCGCCGGTGGCGCGTATCTGACAAGCGAGATCAAGACCTCGTTCAAAGGCTATTATCTGGCGCCTTCTAACAGAGAGGCGGTTTTGACCCGCTCGTTTGTTCAATTCGATGGGATCGGCGATACCGCCAACGCCAGACAACGCGCAATCGGCGGGCATGCTGCGGCGCTCGTCTCTGGGATCTGCATGCAGAAAAAGCCGGAGAGCCCATATGCCGATCGGAAAGGCTATGTCCCTGTCGGGAAGTTGGTCACCTATGCGGGCGGGCGAAGCGACGGATGCACCAGCTGGTCGCCGGAAGAGACCCCGGAAGTCTTGTCGATGGTCAAGGATAATCCGACGACGCTCTATATCTACCCGGAGGCGCGCGACATCGCCGCGGTCGGCCGGGCAACGACATCGGGCAAGTCGCCAGTAAGCGCTGGATCATACTGGAACGCTACCTGCCTTGGCGAGATCGGCTCTCCGCAGTTCTGGCCGAAAGAGCGGCTGGAGCCGATCATCGCAAGATATAAGCAGGATCATCCAGCACCACCGCCGCGTCCAATTCCCCTCTGCCAAGCATCCAATTGAAAAGCGGGTGGCATCTGAGAAAACGATCGTCGTTTTGAATGTCACCTTTAGCTTTGACGACCAAAGTCCTCTGCGTATAACATTGCTGCAGCAGCCTCCTCGTCGCCGCCAATGCTTGGAGCACACTGAGATGGAACTCGCTCGTTCTATCCTGAATGCCGCGACACTCGCAACCTTGGGAACCACAGGCACAAACACGCACGAATTTTGCTTTTCCTCGCAGGGCAAAATTATTCTGGCAGGGTGCTGCTGGCGAGCGCCCGGCAGGAGAAGCTGGAAAGTGGCAAGGTCGTGCGCGTCGACAGCACGTCACCGCCGCACTGATCCATGAGCCGAGCGACAGTAGCCTATTATGGGACGCTGTCCGGGTGACGGTGCGGCTGTTGCAGCAGGCCGTGGCACTGGGTAGCGCCATCCCATGGCACGACCACCGCCGCGCGGCAAAGAAGCGGGCTCGAGCGATCGAATACCCGCGGCCGCCCCAAACGGATCAAGCACTACCGCGAACTGCTCAAGATCACGCGCACGACCTTGAGTTATCTGCAGCAGGCGAGTGAACAGTTGCCCCTGACGGCTGGCCCGGCCGGCGAACTGTGGCAGACCCAGCTCCGCCACTATAAGCTGCTGATCGACCGGATCATCGGCCAGACCGAACGGCGGGTCCTGGCCGGCGAGCCGGTGCCGGCTGGCGAGAAGCTGGTGAGCCTCTTCGAGCCGCATGCCGACATCATCGTCGAAGGCAGCCGCGACGTCGACTACGGCCACAAACTCAATCTGACCACCGGCAGAAGCGGACTGGTCCTCGACCTCGTCGTCGAAACCGGCAACCGGCAGACAGCAAGCGTTTGCTGCCGATGCTGGAACGCCACATCGCCTTTTATGGCCAGGCGCCGCATCAGGGCCGGCTATGCCAGCCGCGATAATTTGAGCCGAGCCAAAGCCTGCGGCATCCGCGACATGGCCTTCCACAAGAAGTGCGGCCTCAAGATCGAAGATATGGTCGGTAGCCGGGGTCGATCGCAAGCTCAGAAACTTCCGCGCCGGCATCGAGGCCGGCATCTCATGTTTGAAACGCGCTTGTGGCTTGGGGCGCTGCACCTGGCGTGGGCTCGACCACTTCAAGGCTTATGTCTGGTCATCGGTGGTCGCTTACAATCTCGCCCTCTTTGCCCGCCTCCGGCCGGATCGTCGGCGTTGGTGAGGCGAACAATGCTGTCCGCGATGGCGAGGACGTTCTTCGACCGGTGGCCGACCTCCGTCAGCAGCCGATGCTCGGACGCTTCCAGCGCCTCTATCCGCCGGTACTCCGTCATGTCGATTTACGATCCAAAAAAATAAAGCATCCTTCCGTCGTCCCCATGGATGGGACTTAAATGCAAGCGGTTCCAGAACTGCTCCCCGTTCTTCTTATAATTCAAGATCTCGACGCTCACCTCCCGCTCGTCGGCGATGCAGCGCGAAGTTCGGCGACGGCGATCGGAGACGTCGCCGGGCCCTAAAGGAAACGACAATTCCGGCCCAGCACCTCTCCGGCGGCGCAACCGGTCAGCTCGAGGAATGATCTGTAGGCCAGCACGATCGGCAGATCCGGCTTGCGCGCGCCATTGACGACCATCGGCATCCTATTCGTTCGAACGCGACCGCCGCAAGTTCTTTCCGGTCGGCCAAGGCTGCTTCTGACGATACCGAAGGTAAGTCGCCGTGCAGTTGTCAAATTGGGTCGTCATGCTTCCACGCTCAATAAGAGGTCCGATAACGTCGCACGCCGTCTTTTTCCTAAAAGACGATCGACCGACTGGCCTATGCGGCAGGCTTCCCGACCAGCCCGTCCGGGAGTCACGATTCGATGGCGTTGTCATTGCGCCTGTATGGGATGAGGTAAGGCAATTCCGCTTGCGCGACCGGAAGGATCAGGCGCAGAATAAAATCATGAACCCCATTTCCACCTCCAGTCGCGCTCGGGAGCGCTTTCTCGAAGCAATCCTTCAGAGTGCCATCGAATATGCGATCATCGCCCTGGATCTCGACTCCCGAGTGATCACCTGGAATGAGGGTGCCCGCCGAATTCTCGGATGGGATGAGACCGAAATCGTCGGCCATCCCGTGGCCGTTATTTTCACTGAGGAAGACCGCGCGGCGGGCATTCCTCAACGGGAAATGACCGCCACACTGACCCAGGGCCATGGAGATGATGAGCGCTGGCACCTTCGAAAGGACGGCTCGTTATTCTGGGCGTCGGGCCAGATGATGGCGTTGAGATCGGATGATGGCGAACTCGAAGGCTTCGTGAAGATCCTCAGGGATCGAACCGAGCAGCGGGAAAATGAGGAGCGACAGCGCGTCCTGATGCACGAACTTTCTCACCGCATCAAGAACACGCTGGCAGTCGTTCAGGCGATCACCAACCAGTCATTCCGGAACGCCGCCAGCATCGAAGCCGCGGAGCAGTCGATCTCGTCGCGCATCAAGGCATATGCAAACGCGCACGATATTTTGCTGCAGAAGAACTGGTTATCCGCAGCCGTCGATACGATCATCGAAGCGACCACGGTGAATCTCGGCGTTGAACCGAGCCGCATCAAAGCAAGCGGTCCGGCAGTCAGCCTGAACCCGCAAGCGGCTCTTGGCTTCGCCCTCGTGCTGCATGAGCTTGTCACCAATGCGACAAAGTACGGGGCTCTATCAGGGGATACAGGAACTGTCGAGATCGAGTGGTCCGTGCGCAAAAATGTCGGCGACGATCGCTTCAATCTCCATTGGCAAGAGAGCGGTGGCCCAGCCGTGGAAGCCCCAAAGAAGAAGGGCTTCGGCTCCCGCTTGGTCAATACGAGCCTGTCCGCTTTCGGAGACGTCTCGTTTGACTACGCCGCAACCGGCTTCAAGCTCGACCTCGAGGCATCGCTTCAGAAACTGCAATATCAAAATTGTCCGGATCTTGAAGTATGAAGAGATGTCAAATGCTGCCCCGAGGCTCCGTGTCGTCGCCGATGCCAAGATCAGCGAAACAACTGGCCTTCATGCGCCTACTCGGCCTTCGATCTCCTGAGGAGACAGGTGGTAGATGACGAGTTTTTCGACGACGTATTCCAGGTCCTGGTCCATCCTGAGAAGGTCGGTTGATTTGCCCAGGTGGCCGCATTCACCGAGATAGTCGAAGCACATACCCCACACCGCATTGCGAAGCTTAAGAACCTTCCTCGTCGTCTCCGGCGAGAAATATGGTTCTTCACTGAAATCGAGGGCATCAGACACGTCCCGCGCTCGCCGCGACAGAGCGTCCGACGAGACCTCGAACCATCTTCCGCGAACACTTCATAGCACTGCCTGCAACGTGCTTCGCGTAGACTGCAATCTTCAGTACATCGTTAAGCGAGATGTCTTGGTCGTGTCTGAACAACACCGTAGGCATGCCGGATCCTCCGTATTCGAGATGGAATAGAGCGCCTCAGGAATGTTCCCATTTTGTTCCTTTCAAAAAAGGAGTCAGGGGCGCTTTTTTCGATGGTCGTCATAAGGCGCTCACTATCCAACGGGTCCACCGGATTTCGTCGGCTATGCCTTGCACCATGGTCTCGGCCTCGGAGGACAGCTCTTGCGGCCGCAGACGAATGGTACTGCAAGGCCTTCGCTGATCAGAATGCTGCCGACATCCTTCCCGTCAACCAACAGCATCCCGAAAGAGCGCCATGGTCGCATTTCTTCGTACCTTCGGTGCCCGGCGGACAAAAGCACGCGACTTTTCTCAGTTCGGTGCTGCCGCCGGCAACCAGCTCTCGAAGCCGCGCCGACGCCCGCTCGCCCTGTTGGCGCTCATATTAGCATTGGGGCGAGAACTTCTCCGGCGTGTTGAAGCCCACCAAACGTGTTCCGGCGGCATCGCCAACGACGTGTACGGTGTCTCCGTCGGTCACCGTGAATTCCTGGGCCACAGATGTCCTCGCTGTGCCGGAGTTGACTGAAATTGCCCTCCCAAATCGGATACCTGCTGTGCGACGGCCACAGCAGCAACGATCAGGAGCCCAATGGCCAGCCGTCTGCCTGCTCTACCAAAACTGGGGACGAACATTTTCTTGGGCTGGTGGCGAGATCGGGGAAAGGGAACGACCGCGGATTGCGATGGGGCGGGCCGAGCGCTGCCTTAGAATCTCGAAAGTCTTTCGCCACTGTTGAGAGGCGAGCATTTCCGCCAGAACGCTCAAGGCGAGCGTGAATGTCGGCAAGAAACGTTCGCTGCCAACCCGTCAAGTTTTGACGTTGCAGTGCCGCCTCGATGTCGTGTCGCAGGTTTCCAGCCGGTTCCATGGCTCTATCGCTTCGTGCGGATAATCACACCTAAGCAGGAGGACCGGAAGAAATTGTAAACTGCAACCTCATTCAGCGACCAGGGACGGATTTCAGCCCATCGCGGGCGTGAATTGGCCGCTACGGGTCGTAGCGGCGCCGGCGAATTATTGCACCTCATAAACGCCTGCGTTATCAGCAGCGTCGCGCAGCCCCTTAAATGACGCGTGCCGCAGCTTCCCGTCGTGCGTCCACGCTCGATATTTGATCTCGGCAACAAGCTTCGGATCGACGAAGACCGCATTTCACTTCCGTCCGTATCGACAGGGGGCTTGCCGATGGTCAGTTTGTCTATCTGTTTCCGGAACTCACCCGCAGAACATTCGCTGAAGCCGGTTCCCACTCCCCCGACATACCAGCTCTTTTCCTCTGCGCGGCGAGCAGCAGCCGCCCAATGCCCGCAATGACGCCGTCGACTTCTCATGCCCAATGATTAAAAAGCCATCGCTCTGGACACATTTGATCTTCACCCAGCCGACCGGGTCGATAGGTGGCGTCCCTTCGCTTGGCGATGATCCCCTCAAGCCCGTGGTCGCAGGCGATGCGCAGGAGAACCTCTCCGTCCGTCTCGATCCTCGGACAGTCGAAGGGCGTCTTCGCCGCCTGCCGGCACCAGCCCTTCCAGAAGATGGCGTCGCGAGGCGAGTTCGGTTCCAGTGAGGTCGTGGCCGTCGGCTGGAAGCTGTCGATCGATTAAGAATGCTCAGGGCGAAGCCTGGTTATGCAGTCAATCGGGCAGGTCAGTGAACGGCAGCCGACGTCGGCGCGTTTACACGTGTTGCCCACCTGCCGACATAGGTGCCGATGAGCAGCGTCGTGACATCCTCTAACGATCTCGCGCCTTCGTTGAAGAACTCGATGGCGGCCGAGCACAAGGTTTGCGACGCCTGGTCGTCGGGTTCGACTTCGTAATAGCGGTACCAAGCCTGTACCGCTTCCGAAAGCATGCGGAAGTGTTTGTCGTGCGTTGGCATGTGACATCCTCCAGCTATCGACATAGCGGAGGAGCGATCTACAACAAGACCTCAGTCTCCAACTCTTCGGGATCCTGACGGCGGTCGTTCCCCACTCAAAGGACGCCACAGTCGAGAACGGTCACCTCATGCGGCTTCGGAACATGAACAAGACGAGAGATCCGGTGAGGTCTGCTGCGGTTGCGGCGAACATGAAAGCTCGCTTCCATAACCCCTGCGGCCCAATCTTCGGGTGCCCAGCTTAATGGCAGCGGCCTTCCCGGCATCTCGTCCAGCACCCGGCCGAATATCGCCTGCTCACAACCGGGCGGCCAGTCGACGACCCTGCCCTTCTCCTCAGTAGTGAAGATGGCATACTCAAGCGCGCCGCTGACGGAAGGTCTGAGGATGTCGCGACTACGCGAGGAGAAGAGCAAGAGGGCGCCTGCGGACTAGCTCGCGGCACTAGGAACTCAATGCCTCTTAGGACATTTCTTGCACGCAAAATTGGAGATAAAGAACATGGATCAGATTGTCATGTCAGATACGACCCCGGCAGCAAGCCGCAGGGCTGCTCGTATCTCCAGAGGCTACAGCCTCGAGGAGCTTGCAATTGCGACCGGACTTGCACGCGCGCATGAGCTTTTCTGATCTGGTGGGTAGACGCGTCCTCCTGGTAGCAAAGAGCAGCTTTGAATCAGAGTTCAGCTCATTTGGGGATCGTTAGCGTTCAGCTTCGGTAGGCGGACGTATATTATTGCGATGGTGGAAGGTTGCAAGCGCCGGATTCTGCGAAATTCAGTCGCGCTTGGACCAGCGACAGCGGGCCGTTCGGACCGCCTCGGACCAACTCAGCATCATGATCGTCTTGCCCATCATCTTCCCAAAAACACACAGGGCGAATCTCGTAGCCGCCTCGCTCTGAAAGGGTCGCGAAATGGCAGCACGGGCACCGGTATGCCTGCCCCTCAACGTAAGGCTCAATGATGTTGCGAAACTACATTGCGAGAGGTTCACCTCAGTCACAGACTTTGTCAACAGGGCCTAGTACGCCGCGCAGTGCCTATTACTTCGTCGCCGAATCGGTCGGCAAATTGCTGCCGCACCGCGTGTTCTGGTGACTATCCCGGCAATCGGATTACGGCAGGAGGGCAATCGCGACGCTCCACGGATTGATGATCTCCGTCACCCGTTTCGCCGTCCAGACCCTGATCAACTGGCGTTGCCGAAGAGATTGAGGTCGATCACAATCGAAGCAGAACAACAACTGCAGGCATATGAGCAGTATTTGCAAGATGCGCGCGCGCTGTTTCGTCAAACGATCGTAAATTATCAGCCGGTTGTCCGGGTTTTCTCTACTTTTGCTTCACTGATGGTGAGATCGCTCGCAAAGAAATCTGTGCAACGTCGGCCATACGCCGGTACTCGTATTCGTTCAGCGGGGCCGGAAATGCGAATTGACGAAACACGATACGGCGGGAACGCGGCTCACAAATGCCTCTAGCTGGAACCGAAGATCAAAGGCCTGGCGATGTGGGCAGAAATAGGCGTTTACGTCGGAAATGGAGTTATTGTCCAATCGATTTGATCGACGGCATTCTGAAGGATCGCCTCGCACTGGGCTAGGCTCGGTGAAACCGCTATGACGTGCCCGATCCAGTCTCGGGCATCTCCTTTCCTAATGATCGGCGTGTTCGTAGCTAGATACAATTTGACCTCGGCGACACCTGGTAAAACGGCCAACCGGCTCTCGCTATCAGACCACGTTAGTGTGCCGTCGCGGTCAGGAACTAGTATTCGGGCGGCCGCAGTGTGCGAACGTCTCCTGTGCAACGTCGACTCCTCGCCGATAGCAAGCTTGATGTGCTCGGTGATGAGGTCGATACCGTATGCTAAGAGAATCAATTGTGGGTCCGGCGTTCCAGCAAGGCGCGGATTGACTTCTATAACGACGGGTCCACGACTCGTCCACCGGAGTTCGATATTGGCCGGTCCCCATTCAAGACCGAGAGCTCGCAAAGAACTCTGTGCAACGTCGACGATACGCTGGTACTCGTATTCATTCAGCGGGGCCGGAAATGCGAAATGACGATACACGAAGTGCGGCGGTGGGCCGAAATCAGCGGCACAGACCCCTATAACGTCAGTCCCCATTGTTTCAACCGAAAAATGTGGGCCTCGCGCCAATTCTTCAATCAGTATGCCTGACGAGAAATTTCGCACGTCAGTGCTGTTCAGCAAATGGCTCGTCTGCTCACACAGCTCATCGACATTGCAGCAGAGTCGTACACCGGCACTACCAACACCTACGACTGGCTTAACAACTACAGGGAAGCCAATCTCTGCAGCGGCGGATATAACTTCGGTAGTATTCACTGCTAGAAAATATGACGGTACGGAAACGCCTCCTTCCTTAAGGAGCTGACGTTGCGTGAATTTGTTGCAGCATCTTTCTACCGCCTCCGGATTGGGGCCTGGTAGCCCAAAATGCCGACAGAGTTTGCCACTAGTCGCATAGAATGCCTCTCTGGCGCAGGTGATCCCAGCTACGTCATACGTTGAACGGAGGCGGGAACATTCGCGGATAAGCGCATCAAGATCTTTCGTATCAACTACGATTGCCTCGATACATTTTTCCTTAAGATAGTCGTATTGGACGGGCGGAGCTGCCAGGACTATTGGATGGAGCCCAAGATCCTGCGCGGCCCGGACATAAAGTTGTCCGGTACCGGCGGTATTACCTTCGATAAAAACTAGCGCTCTTCTCGTCACTCTCGGCACTCTCGTCGGCTCCCGCTCTTCAATTCACACCAGCAAGAGTTGTGCCAGCCGCACAAACATCGGGGCACTTTCTATCATTAATGTTCAGTGCTCAGATGAGGGAGAAAGGGACGATGGCTGACTATCGTCAATGTCATATATCCGACAACGGCATTTCTTTGGACGTGAGAAAATTGCTGAGTCTGCGGGGTTACGCTCGTCCGCGATATATCCGTCAGAGATTGGTCAGCCAAAGGAAGAACGAGGGTGGAACGAGTCTTGCGCTGTGATGTACGTCGCAGCAACTCAAACCGCTGGAGCGAACTCAAAGCTGGATAAAACTTGGTGGCAAGGTCAATGTGGGAAGAGGTGCTCGGGATAGGTCGACGGTCGGCATAAATGGGGAAGATGAACAACGTCGATCCACTTGCCTGGCTCACTCAGCCCCTCAACCCGCGCAACCTCGCAAGAGCTAACTGACGTTAGCCTACGACTTCTTGCCTCCTTCTATAAAGCCATGACAGCAGAACGCGACAGGCCCGGTCATGACAGCCATGTCTCCGTTTGCGATCTCGATTTTCAGCAATCCGGCCGGAAGGTGGACCGCAATTCTGGTGGAAGTGACGAGGCCTCGTTTCAGTGCCGCATAGGCGGCGACGCATGCGCCGGTTCCGCATGCCTTGGTCAATATGCCCGGACGCTCCCAGACGGCGAGCCGCAGTGTCCGCCCGTCCAGAACCTCGGCGGCGTCCACATTAATGCCCTCGGGAAAGAGGGGGTCGTTCTGCACCACCGGCGCATGGTGAGCCATGTCAAAGAGTTCGAGGCAATCGACGAAGAAGACAGCGTGCGGGTTGCCTATATCGAGCGCGAGGCCGTCCTTCAGTGGTCCGCTTTGTACTGGCAAGTGAAGCGTATCTACCTCTCTGGACAGGGGAATCCTGCGCCAGTCCATGCTGATTGGCCCAAACGTGACGCTGATTTGCATTGGCCCTGCTCTTCGACAGTGAAGGACACCTGCTTTCGTTTCAATCTGCACCTCGTCCTCGCCGGTCTCCTCGAGAAGAAGATACGCAATGCAGCGCGTGGCATTGCCGCATGCACCGACTTCCTTGCCGTCTATGTTAAAGATTCTCATCGCCGCGTAGGCACCGACGTTGCGCCCCTTGTCCGAGGCCGGTTCGATGGTGAGCAGTTGCTCGCCTCCCGGACCGGTGTGGCAATCGCAGATGCGGACGATGTCCTCACGATCGAAAGACTTCGACCCGTCGCGCCGATCTACGATCACAAAATAGTTGTGTAAGCCGTGCATCTTGATAAATGGCCACTGCCCGGGCAAGTCAACTGGTGGAGGGCATGAGAGAAAGTTGATGTGTCTCATTGTTCTGTCCAGCTAGATAAAGTGTTCAACTCAAAGCAATCCAATCGTGTTACGCTAGGCTGCGATTCACCCGCTCCTTGGCTCGTGTGGCAGGACCATGCTGAGCCCTTGAGCGTTTCAAGCAGCGCTCCAGATTGCGCCGATGTTAGTGCACTCCAAGGTCCCCTCTACCAGCCCCGCAATGGCACTTACGCGTCTAACACTCGGTGGCAGAGCCAGCCGTCACCCCTTAGCCAGGAGGCTGCCTAGCCGGCCTCAGGCTTGGTACTCAAGCCGCGGCCGTCCCGTGTCTTGGCAGCCAATCGGCGCCGGCGCGCCAGCGTAGCGCCCCTAATGACAGACACTCGCGCAGTTGACGCCGATCTATCGGGCGATGTCAGTCTGGGGAAGCCGCCCCTAGCGTAACGCAGCCGCGGCTGTCAGACAGCACTCCTCCATCTGCTCCGGCGTCAAATGCGCGGGCCGGAGACGTTTCCATTCATTACGCACCTCCTCACGACACTAGCCTACGTCACACAACCTTAGTAGAGATCATCAGCTGCCCGGGTATCTGCGCAGCAGTGCTTAGTGTGATGAGATCTTCGAATGAGAACCGTGATTGGAACGAGAGCGGCGCATTGCTTTCAGGGAGCAGTCCTGGGATGGTGTTAACCTCGAGGTAGACGGGGGCGCCGTCATTATAGATAAAGTCGAAGCGTACAAGCCCCTTACAGTCCAGCTGTTTATAAAGCCTGAGGACATCATCGCGGATACGTTCTGCCGCCGGTCCTTGGAGTATCTTGGGTATAGCATGCTCATCGACCGACCTCTGCTTCAGCCGGTCATCGTAGAAGCGCCAGCCGATTGGAAGGTCGAATAACACGACATCTCCGATGATAAGCTCTGATCCCACTTGAAAGATACCGACGGTGCCAGATGGCCCTTCGATGAATTCTTCAAGGCGCCACCTGGAGCAATCAGTAGGTTCGATTCGGGCAATCGCCTCCGCGGCTGCAGCATGGCCATCCAGCATCTTGATTCCAATACTGGACCCCTCGCCAATCGGTTTAAGGACCAGTACCTGCGACTGCTGTAGTTCGAGCGGCCAGGAGCGAGGGTCTCCCAGGGCTGCTACTAAACGGCCTCGCGGGACTGGATAGCCCCAATCTCGAAGCAATGAGACAAAGATGTCTTTGTTCATTCCAATTGCGGAGGGCAGCGTTGATGGCCCGGAGTAGGGAACGCGCAGGATGTCAAGGAACCCCTGCATCGTACCATCTTCGCCTCCTGCGCCATAGACCACACTGAGCACGAAGTCGCATTGGAGGACGGCGCGGAGCAATTGCTCTACATCGTTCGGCTCAACAAATTCAACTGAACGGCAAAGGTTCTGGAGGTGCGGCAATAGTACATCTTTAGTTTCAAGAGATGCTGCGCGCTCAGTTGATGATCCTCCAGCAAGAAGAACTAGCCGCAACGGGGATAGAACTTCTCGTGCGGCCGATAGCAGTTTCGCGTCATGCATTTTGTCGTCCTCCTTGCTGGCGAACTCGTTCTGATTACCCGCCTGGGCGGCATCGTCGAACAACTCGACGTACCTTTTCGTACACATCGCTCCAGACCCGGACGCCGTCCCTTCAATGGCTCTGGGCTGGGCGTGAGGGCCTACAAGTGAAACAGCGCGTTTCTCGGTTTGAATGACGATGCTACCCTGACTTCGTGCTTTTCTCCTCGGCTCGTCGCTCACACTGTCGCCCAGACCTAAAGTCCGGTTGGCAGCTGCACGCAACTTGCATCGATTGCAGCAACAGGCGTGCCAACTGGGCCAAAAAGAGCCACCACGAAATGTCTGCTTTTTATTGAATGGCTTCGATGAGAGTACGGCAGGACGCGGGGCTGAACACCGCCGTGTCATCAATTGCACAAAGTCGACGGAAGGTGTGTCGGGGTGCTGTAGTCTCAGCGTTTCGGCCCAGTTTGTCCTCGCCTCCAAGAGGGCGAAGTTGACCTCCGTCTTCCTTCCCGGTTTCCGTCGGTGGCGCAACCAACTCCGATGACAGTAAGCGTCCGGTCAAGCCCTCCGCGGGGAAGTTGGAGCCTCCACGGCAGAAGTTCATCGATCCGGTTGATGGAGTGATCGGCGATGCGAGTGAGGCCGTCTCCTAGGTAAGCCTCTGGATCGCCGCCGTTCAGCTTTGCGGTTTATGCCGACCGTCGAACTATGCCGAGCGCCTCTTCTCTTGTTTGCATCAAACCGTGCGTTCCCGGCCGGTTCGGCGGGTCGCCGTTGTTTGGCGCTTGGCATAGTCCTCATGCTCAGAGGGCGTTCAGGAATTCGAGAAGCCGGTCGCTTGGTCGAAATCGCTCGGCCTTGGCGCGTTCGTACGGCTTCAGCTCTGCGAGTGCAGATCCCTTCAGTACGAGATGCGCATGAAGATAGGTCAGCGTCGTTTCCATCGCTTCGTGCCCAACCACAGGGCAATGACCGAGCAGTCGACGCCCGCCTGCAGCAACTGGCATGCAGCGGCACCAGCCGTGACTTGCCAAACTTTGTCTCTCGGATGGTGAGGACGCCCTGGTCGAGATCGACATCGGCCCGGAGCAGGCTGAGCGCTTCGGAATGGCGCAGTCCGGCCACTGCTATCAGCCCGAACAGGCAGTGATATGTCCAGCGCCGGAGGGCGTTGGCCGGCGGCAACGACAGTGCTGCCGCCAGAAGTGCCTGAATCTCGACCTCACTATAGATGTAGGGTTTTGTCCGCCGTGTCGGCGCCACAGCGTCGCTCGGTGACACTTCCGTCAAAGGATCGAAATGAGTCAGGTGCTGGGCAAAGCAGCGCACATCAGCCAGTCGGATTGACCAACTCGGCTGCCGGTCCATCGAGGTGACCCACTCCATTGCCAGATCATTCTTGATGGTCTCGGCGCCGCAGGCTTCCATGAAAGCGACGAACTCCGACAATCGTTTTGCCGGACCGTCATATTTGTATCCCAGCCCTTGGCGCATGCCGATGTAGCGCTCAAACGCGGTGCGAAGCCGGCTCATTGGACACCTCCCGGCCAGGGTAGGCTCAGTTCACGCAGCTTCTCAATATCGAGCTTGGCATAGATTCTTGTACTGTCGATGCTTCGATGGCCGAGCAGTTGGCCGATCTCGGCAAAGCTGGCGCCCGACCGCAAAAGGTCGGTCGCGAGGCTGTGGCGAAAGAGGTGAGCACCTTGGTGCGCATAGCCGTCAATGCCTGCCAGTTCGAGCGCCTGCTTCGCGATCATTGTGATGGCGCAGCCGGAGGCAAATCCCACGTGCGGCGCAAGTGTTCGCAAGAAAACGGCGTCGACACGCCGAAGCGGGCCGCCCATGCCGGATTATAAGCGACGATCGCTGTTCCGACGTCGTGACGCAGCAGCGCCAAGCTCAATGACCTCGATCCACAAGCGTGGCTCGCCGATGTGCTCGCTCGCACCCGACACCTCGATCAGCAGGCTCGAACAATTGCTCCCCTGAAATTGGCAGCCACCGAAGTCCCTACAACCCTACAACACCCTAGCCGGATGGTTACGGAGTTTCAGAAATCCCAACCGACATGAAATGTCGAGCTTCTGTGCATCACCCCATCGACGCCGCCGTTCGTGACCAAGAATTCCACGCGCATCGCGAGCCTCGCCTAAGACACCTCGCAAACGAGTCGTAAACACGTGTCTTAAGCCATCACAACTACAGCCGGCAGTCGACCGTCACCGGTGACAAGGGCCGTTAAAGTTCACCTAGTCCATCGGCAGGACCTCTAGGTCCAGCTTCAAGCGCAGGGCCTCCGGGTCATAGGCCCGGCCAAACCGGTTGTTCAGGAAGTCGGGCAGTGCGACCTCTTCTTGCCGAACGACGCCATTCTGAGGCAGCTTTCCGTCGGCCAGAAGGTCAAGAACCGTTGTGATGCCGGCGGCGGTCGTGATCTGAATGGAGCTCATCGCTTTACCCGCCACCACGCCAGAGTAAACCTTGTTGGCATAGGTCTCCTGCAAATAGCGACCGTCTTTCCATCCGCAGACGGTGACGAAGATGACCACAACGTCTTGCATCGTAGCAGGCAGAGCGTTCTCGAAGACGTCTTTCAGCAGGTCTCGGCGATTCTTCAGATTGAGGTCATTCAGCAGAGCCTTGA